>CAMBOD010000143.1 GCA_945868985.1 Prosthecobacter debontii
CCGCCGAGAATGACACCGCCGGTGGGGAGATTCGCCGCCGCGCCGAAGCTGAGGATACCGCCGGTGATGTTTGTGCCGCCGGAGTAGGTATTCGTTTCGGAAAGTGTGAGTGTGCCGCTGCCGCTCTTGGTGAAAACACCGGAGCCGCCGATGGTGCCGCTACCGGTGATGGTGTAGTTTTTCGCCGCGCTGACGGTCGTGCTTGTCGGGGCGACGGTGGTGTTCAGCGTGAGTGTGATGGGCGAGGTGCCGGTGGCGGTGTCGTCGAGATTGACGATGTCGCCATCCACATAATTTCTCGCTGTGCCGCCGGTGTCTTTCCAATTGTTCGTGGTGTTGATGTCCCACACGCCGTCGCCGACACGCCAGTATGCGATGGAGGGCGGCGGAGGGATGGCGACGTAGTAGGCTTCGAAGTCTGCGATGCCGGGAGTGCCGGTGGTGGTGGAGCCGACGAGCAGGCGGACTTTCGTGGTGGTGCGGGTGACGATGGGCGCGATGAAATTGCTGCCCATTGTGCGGCCGTTGAAGCAGCTCATCCATGTGGAGATGGTGCTATCCCAGTATTGGATGGTGTAGCGATTGATCGAAGAGCCAGCTTCTTCGCGGAGGCGGAATTCGTTCACGAGCGTGGGGCTGGCGAAATCAATTTGCAGCCACTCGTTCGCTGAAGACGACGGCCGCCAGACGCTCGCGGTGTTGCCGTCGTTGCCCTTTGTGGCCTCGAAGCCGACCTGCTGCGAAGAGGACGAACTCGTGAGCGCGAGCGCGAGGTTGGTGCCGGTGGCTGCGTCGCTGAGGTTTCGAGTAAGGCAGTTGGTGAAGGTGAGGCCGGTGTTGTTGTTGGCGCGGCTTTCGTTGGTGCTGAGGTAAAAGCGGGAGCTGGTGAACGTGGCCGTGGCGGAGCCGGGCGATGCGTTGAAGATTTCCACTTTTGGATACTGGCCATAGGGGCAGTCGTAGGCCTTGCCGTTCCAGACGCAGTCGGTGAAGAGGTTTCCGGTGTTGCTCGGATTGGCGTTGCTGCCCTTGAAGAACATGAAGCAGGGGCCGGCGGTGTCGTGAAAGAGACACCTGATGAAGGTCATATTCAGATTATTGCCCTCCAAGTCGAATGCCTCACCGTCGAAGCTGCCGCCACCTCGTGAAACGAAGCCCCATTCGCTGTCGGTGAACGTGAAATTTTTGAGCCGATACATCATGGCCCCGGCGACACCGTTGAACGAGACGAAGTTATTAAGGCGACCGATGTCGTGGGTGACGCAGTTTGTCACCTGCCCGCCGGAAACGCCACGCAAGCCGAGTTGCCACTGGTAGCCTTCCTCGAAGAGACATCCGATAATGTTCAGGTTTTCGAAGTTCCAGATGTTGTCGGCGAAATAGTTGAAGTTGTCCGGGCTGTTCGTCCAGATGCCCGATGCCAGCCTGCGGAAGGTGCAGTTTTTCACCGTCACGTCGGAGAGGACGATGTTGTTCGCGGTTTCGTGGGAGAAGAGCGAGATGCCGAGGCCAATCTTGCGCGTGGGGTAATCCTCGTAGTGCTGGTAGTGGAGCGAGTCGTGGAAGTAACAGTCCTCGATCCACAGGTAGTTTCGATTCGGCGAGCCGACGGAATACTCCGCGTAAATGCCGCTCATGCAGCGGTAAAATTCGATGCCGACAATTTTGTATCCGGCCTGGTTGATGAGGTGGATGCCACTCCGATCCTGCGTGTAGTCGAGGCGGTCAATGAGCGGCTTGTTTCCCGCGCCGTAGGAGCCGATGTAAATCGGATTGCCAGCTGTGCCGCTGCCCTTGGGCTGGAGTTCCTCGCCGGTCCATGTGTCGCCAGCCTTTAGTAAAATGGAATCGCCCGCGTTCAGCGTGACGCTCGATGCCTTCGTCAGCGTCTTCCATGGCGTTGCGCTGGAGAGTCCGTTATTCGTGTCGTTGCCCGCCGACTGGCTCACGTAGTAGGTCACCGATGTTGCTGCCGCGACATGGAGCTTGATTTGATTTCCCGTCGTCTGGATTGCGTAGGAAAAATTCGCATCCTGAGGCGGTGCGAGAATCTGGCTGGCGCTTCCCGTCAGCGTGCCGGTGTAGGTGAGGATAACGTAGTCACCGATTCCAAACCCGGCGAGTTGCGAGGTGAGATTGACCTGCGTGTTTCCGGTCAGCGTGAGATTTCCCGTCACGACCACCGCGTCATTCGTCCCCGGCGCTGCGGCTTTGATGTCGAGATTGGCGGCATTCAGCGTGAGTCCGCCGTTGAGCGCGAGCGTGCCAGTGGTCGCCGCGTCCACTCCCGGCGCGAGATGCCCGGATGTCTGCGCCGTCACAGCGCCAGTCACGGTGCCGTTGCCCGCGAGGATGGCGGTCGAGCCAGAGACCGTCGTCGTCGTGTTTCCCAACGTCGCGCCGCTGAGCAGAAGCGTGCCCGCATTCACGCTCGTAGTGCCCGTGTAGCTGCTCGTTCCAGCGAGCGTCAGCGTGTTCGCGCCGCTTTTCACGAGGCCATTCGTCTGCCCAACAGCCTGCGTGATGCCGTTGTTGACGGTCACATTTCCCGAGGCGGTGTTGAACGTTCGTGTGCCGCCATCGAGCACGAGGTTATTGGCGATGGTCTGCGCGCTGGAGCTGTTGTTCACCACATCGCCGGTGAGATTGATCGTGTTGCCATTCAAAGTGAACGCCCCGGCATTCGCATTGAAAACGATCCCGGTGAACTGGGAGTTGTTCGCAAAGTCATTGTAGTTGCTGGTGAGCCCGGTGCTCGTGGCAAACGTCAGCGTGTTCCCCGCCGCCATCGTCGCGCCGCCCCAGTTTGCGGCACTCGTCCACACCAACTGCCCGCTGCCATTGAGCGTCCCGCCGCCCGTCCAGACCAGTCCCGTCATCGCCGGGTGCGTGCCATTCATGATGGAAGTCACATTTTCCACCGTGTTGAAAATGACCACGTCATCCAAAGTCCCATTGACTCCGCTGCCATTCACACCGCCGACACCGCCCAAATAAAGATTCGGCCCCCACGCACTGAGCGCAGAACTGAAGTTAATGGTGCTCACCAAGGCACCGTCCACGTAGGATTTCATCGCGCTTCCGTCATACGTCACCGCCACATGACGCCAGGTGTTCAGAGTCGGGATGAAATTCAACTTTCGCTGAAAATTGCCATTGGTGGTTGACCAGAAATAGGCCGAATCACCGCCCGAATTGCTCGTCTGAAGCAGCCACTTGCGTGTTCCCGCCGTGCCGTCACCGCTCACGAAAATATGCCCGTAATTCGAACCGCTGTCCTTGATCCACGCAGCCACTGTGAACGTGTTCGTGATGTGCAGACTCGCCGTGTCCGGCACCGTCACCACACCCTGCGCAAATTGCAGCGCCCCGCCAGTGTGCCCTGCAACCCATGCAGGCACCGCACCGCCGGGAATCGCGTTCAATGTGCCGTTGTTGTTACTGCCCGACGCATCGCTGGCCGTGGTGCCACTGCCTTCGTCAAACTTCCAATAACCCACCAGACCAGCCATAGCGGACTGCCCGCTGAGCAGCACGATTAGAACACAGGTAAGGATGGCTGCGCGGATGCACCTGCCAGCAACGGCGGGGTTCAATGACGGATGTATGAAAGGCATTTCTGGCTGTGGGATTATAAAGTGGCGGCAGGTGTCGGTGAGGTGAATTTCCAAACCGGCGCGCAAGTAGCGTAGAAACACGATGACTTTCAAGCGGTTTGCGGCGCCTCATTCCGACAGTGGTTGTTTGCGCTCCATAGCCGGGGACTTTGGAGCACGAAAACGGAGGAAGAAAACCGATATAAAACCTCTTCCATGCACATGTGAACAAAAGGATGGCTTCTCGCAAAAAAACGCTTGCGCGCAATAAAATGATGATTATTCGCGTGTGTGCCAGTGACTGGAAAACCACCCATCGCACTGCCAAGAACCACCTTTTCACATCGTAAAACTCCACAACACCACACCGTCCCATGAAAAAGAAAGTATCTTCCACCAAAAACACCATCGTAAATCGTAGCGTGCGCTTCCTCGCCGGCTCCATCGCCGCCTTCTTCGCGGCGCAATCCGCATCCGCCGCCACCGTCGTGTGGACGGGCACGACGGATAATGTTTTTGCCACCGGCACAAACTGGGTCGGCGGCACCGCGCCTGCCACTGGCGACACTGCGAAATTCTCCGATGGCGGAAATGGCAACACGACGGTCAGCCTCGGTGGTGGTGTAACGGTGAATACGGTTCTTTTTGATACAGCCTCGGCGGCGGCATACACAATTGGTTCGGGTGCGGTGAACAGCCAGCCGCTCACGCTGAACAATGGCGGCGCTATCACGCTCAACAGCACCATCGGCTACAATCAATTGTTCAATTCATCCATCATCCTCGGCGACGATGGTTCGACGCAAAATTTCACCCTCACCAACAACAGCCTCGTCGGTGGTCTCGTTGTCGCAGGCACCATCACGGGCTCGACCGGGGTGGGTGTGAAGACCATCGCTGTCGCTGGTGCGGGGGCGACCACCCTCAATGGCATCATTGGTAACGGCACCACTGGCACGGTTGCGCTTACGAAGGCCGATGCCGGGCGCTTGACGCTCTCCGGCAATAACACATTTACCGGTGGTGTCACACTCAACGCCGGTGTCCTCCGTGCTACGACCAGCACGGGCGCGCTCGGCGCGGGCACTCTGGCTCTGGCTGGTGGCAATCTCCAACTGGCGAACGACAGCGGTTTGAATTTCGGACGTAACACCACGGTTTCCGCCAATACACTCATCAACTCGGATCGTCTCACCATTGGCGCGGGTGTAACGCACACCCTCGGCACGTTGTCCATCGGCGCACAGACGCTGAGCATCGGGCAGGGATCGAATGCCAACAGCGGCACATCGGGTGTCACGTTCGGTGCGACCACGCTGACAGGGGCAGCCATTTTCAATCTCGGATTCGGCACGACCACGACTTTGGGTGCCATCACCGACGGGGGTAATACCCTCACCCTTCGTGGCGGCGGCAGTTTTGCGCAGACTGGTGTTTGGGGCGCAGGCGCGGGTGGATTGACGCTTGATACGGCTTATCGCGGCACGGCCACTTTAAATCAGGCGAATACTTTCACCGGGACAATCACCGTGACGAGCGGCTTCAAAACGTTGATCGCCACTTCCAACGCGGGTGCGCTGGGGGCAGGCACGCTCGACTTGCAGGGCGGCTTCCTCGATTTGCGGAACGACACCGGTCTGGCTTTCAACCGCAATACAACCGTCAACGGCAACTCCACCATCATCGCCGAGCGAGCCAATACTGGCGCGGGTGTGACGCATACGCTGGGCACGCTGAACATGAACGGCGCATACACGCTGACCGTGCGCGGCACCAACGTGAACAGCGGCACAGCCGGGCTGACCTTTGGTGCTACGACGCTTGGCGGGGCTACAACCTTCGACACCTTCAATCCCAGCGTTTATACCGTCGGCCCGGTCGGCAACGTCCAGTTGACGCTCGGCGCGGTGACTGGCGGTGGCTTCACGCTCACCAAAAACGGAAGCGGCACGCTCGCGAGCGCCCAGACCAGCGGGACTCCATTTGGCGATGGAAATATCGCGCTCAATGGCGGCACGCTGCTGCTGGCACCCGGCACTTCCGGCGCAAATGCCGTCACGGGCGTCAATGCAGTGGCTGGCAGCACTTTCACCTACCGCAGCGGCACGGTGCAACTGACCAAGAACGGCACGAGCCTCGACTACACCATCGGCAATGCGGGTGCGGCGGCTAATAGCGTGCTCGTTCGCAGTCCCCGTGGCACGATGGTCATTGGCGCAACTGCGCTGGCAAACCTTGGCACTGGCGGCGGCACGGAGCGGTTCATGGTCAATGGCCAGACCACGGCTACCAACAAGGACGGCTTGACTAGCGGCGCAGGCATCTACGACGCCTCGGTTGTCGGTCAGGAAGGCACCGGCAACACGGGCATCGGCAGCTTCCTCGTTGCCGACACTGTCGCCAACGGTGGGTTTTTGCAGGCAACATACACGGCTCGCAATGCCAACGTGCTCATTCCTGCAAACGAAATCACCAACGTAACCGGCAGCTTTACCGCCACCACCCTCAGTAATCCCTATGCTCTGCGCGTTGGCGCTTTCACTTTAACCAATGGCGGCGTGACCACCATCAACGGCGTTGCAGCCGGCGCGACCAACAGCGGCATCGGCGGCGTGATTCTGAACCCCACGGCCACCGCCTCGATCATCACCGGTGGCACGCTCGACTTTGGGGCTTCTGAAGGTGCCATCTACGTAGGCTCCGGCGGGGGCTTTGGCTCAATCGCCAGCAACATCACTGGCTCGGCGGGCCTGACCAAATTCGGCCCTGGTAAACTGACTCTCTCGGGCACCACCAATAACTATA
>CAMBOD010000144.1 GCA_945868985.1 Prosthecobacter debontii
TGAGAGCTTCTGGCGCGATGACTTTCGCCTGCAAAAGATCACTCAATTCCACTTTACCGGCGGCAAATGGAGAGAGCGCGATTTGCAAATATCCGGTCTCGCTTTTGATGTCGTCCGTGGTTGCACCGGGCGCTCCATCCACGAGCAAAACAGGCAGACGATCTCGCACCGGAATGCTTGCGAGAATACTATTGTCCGCCGACAACGCATCCGTCTCGGTGGTCACTTCAATCACATGAGATCCTGCGGAGTCGAAGGTATTAGTGAAAAGCACCTGCGCCTTTGCATGGGGCGCGAGGGTGATTTGCGATGCCGTCTTTTCCTTGCCGTCAACTTTCAGAGTCACTTTGAGGTCGCGATGATTGGCGTCGCCGAAGTTGCGTAGATTGGCGCGAATTTGAAGCTTTTGCCCGACGCCGATCATGAGCCGGGAGAAGTCGAGCGATTCAATCGCAATGTTTTCCTTCACGTCCTGCCCGACGTCCCAGAAAGTAACAGCGGGTGCAGACGGCTGCGACTTCATGCGTGCGAGAGATGAGGCGATTAATTTGTCCTCCGTTGCCTCGAAGCTCGTGCGTTGGAAATCCGTGAGCATGATCACCTGACGCGCCTGCTCGTGCATTTTTTCCAGCGTGGTTGCCGCGAAATCAAGCGCCGCCGGAACACGCGCGGTGCCGGAGCCTGCGCTGGTTTTGCCGAGCATCTGCGTCATGCGTGAAACATCGTAGGTAGGCGAATCAAGCAAGCCCTGTCCGCCCTGCCCCATCAGCACGACTTGCACTTCTGAGTTTTTTTGCAGGCCACCGATGAGCCGCTGCGCTTCGTCCTTCGCTTTGTTGTAAGTCGTCGTGCCTGCGTGGGTGGCATCCATCGAGTAGCTGTTGTCCAGCAATACTACGGTGCTCGTTTTTGAATCACCCAGCAAAGAACCGGAGCCCTGCCAAAGAGGACGCGCCATCGCGAGTGCGAGCAACAAGGGAATGATGCAGCGAATCGCGAGCAGAATCCATTGCTCGATTTTCACACGCCGTTGATTGGTGCGAAGCACAAGTTCCAACAAGTGCATCGCGCCCCACTTCACCACCTTGAACCTGCTCTTGTGAAACAGGTGAATGATGATCGGGATCGAGAGAGCGGCAGCGCCGCTGAGTAAACCGATGTTTAGAAAACTCATGCCCGCGCAAGCCTCCTGCTAAGATATGCCGCGAGCGCTTTGGAATACGGCTCATCGGTGGTGAAAGGAACAAGATCCACTTTGTGACGCCGACAGCCCTTCGTCAGTTCCTCGCGGAATTGAGCGAGATTTGCCAGATACGCCTCCCGTAACATCGCTGGATCAATGAGGTGCTTCACTCCATCGCGCTCAAGACACTCGAACTGTGTCCATCCACGGAACTGGAATGCTAATTCATCCGGATGCCAGATTTGGAAAACTAGAACTTCATGATGAGCATGGCGGAAATGAGCCAATGACTTCAAAAAGTTGGCCACATTTCCAAAGCAATCCGAGATGATGATGAGCAATCCACGACGATGAAGTTTGTGCACAAGCTCGTGGAACACTTCGCCGATGTCCGTCTCTCCACCGGGTTTCCCGTTTTGAAGCTCATCCATGATTACATTCAGATGATTCACACGCGAGCGCGTTGGAATGTAGCGACGGATTTTTGTGTCGAATGTCACAAGCCCCGCGCCATCGGACTGCTGCAGCATCAGGTAGCTCAAGCACGCTGCGAGACGGGTTCCGTATTCAAATTTGCTCACCTGCCCCGGCTTGTCACCTCCGTAATTCATGGAGCCACTACGGTCGAGAATGATGGTCCCACGAAGGTTGGTTTCTTCTTCGTATTCGCGGATGTAGTAACGATCGCTGCGACCAAATACACGCCAGTCAATGTGACGAATTTCGTCACCAGGCACGTATTGACGGTGCTGCTTGAACTCAACGCTGAAACCCTTCAGCGGCGAGCGGTGCATACCGGTCGTGAAACCTTCGACGACCTGCCGTGCAAGCACCTGCAGGTTTGAAATCCGTTGAAGGTCGGACGGTTCTAAGAAGTCCGAGACGTGAGCCATTCGAGTATGGAAGTCTCGAAATTAGAGAGCGCGCTTTGCTTCGCCGCGTGGGACGGTCTTCAGGATGCGGGCGACGATGTCGTCCACCGTGACACCTTCGGCTTCCGCGTTGAACGTTGGAACAACACGATGGCGGAGAACCGGCATCGCGACTGCCTCGATGTCATCAATCGTGACATGGAAGCGGCCTTTTAACACGGCGCGCACCTTGCCGGCGAGAACGAGGTTTTGGCAGGCGCGCGGACCCGCGCCCCATGCAACGAGTTCCTTCACGAAAGGCGCTACATCGGCTTCGTTCGGGCGCGTGTTGCGCACGAGGTCGAGGACGAAATCCATCACGTGCTCCGGAACCGGAACTTTGCGGACGACTTTCTGTAATTCGAGAATTTCCTGCCCGCTTAGCACTGCATCAATCACTGCGGTGAAAGTGCCCGTGGTGCGCTCGACGATCTGCTTCTCTTCAGAACGACTCGGATAACCGACTTTGACGAGGAAGAGGAAACGGTCGCGCTGCGCTTCAGGCAGCGGGTAGGTTCCTTCCTGTTCAATTGGGTTTTGCGTCGCGAGAACGAAGAAAGGCTGATCCAGTTTCAGCGTATGACCGCCGACGGTGACGCTGCGCTCCTGCATCGCTTCGAGCAATGCGGCCTGCGTCTTCGGCGGAGTGCGGTTAATTTCGTCCGCGAGGAGCATCTGCGAGAAAATCGGGCCCTTTTGGAAAACAAACGTGCGGCGTCCTGTCTCCGGATCTTCCTGAATGATGTCCGTGCCGGTGATGTCACTCGGCATCAAGTCAGGCGTGAACTGAATGCGGCGGAACGTCATGTTCAACGTTTTCGCCAGCGTGCTGACCATCGCAGTCTTAGCGAGACCGGGCACACCTTCGAGCAGACAGTGTCCGCCCGCGAGCACTGCAATGAGGAGTTCCTCGATTACGGCTTGCTGTCCGACGATGAATTTCCCCATCTCGGCCGTGATTTTATTGTATGAACTCACAAGCAGGGCAGCGGCGGCCTTGTCGTCGAGTTGATTGATCGTTGTGGTTGCAGTGGTGGTCATTGGTGGTTCTGAGTCTCTATAAAATTGCCCCGCTCGCATTTCTAGCAAGCGGCGCGGTGTTGTTAAATCGGTGGTTTAGAAAAGCCTTAGTTATTAAAAAATAAAAATCACATTTCCGAAATATCGGGAACGGTTGCCGTGGAATCCCACGAAGTCGGCGTGCAGACTGCGGGCGCGGCAGCAATCTGCCACTCCGCACCACTTGCAGGCTTGTTGCTTTGCATACGCGCCGTGAACTCCTCCGCAGTTTGCGCGAAGCCCTTTGCACGAACATCCGCCACAAGCGTTCCGACTGCCTCACCAGCTACAGCCAGCTTTTCCGCCGTGCCGCCTTGCTGCCAGAAGGCCGGACGCATCACCGCATAGGCAGCCCCCGCTGCGAGCAACGCAACTGCGGCTGCTTGTTGAAGTAGGACGCGAAAATTCCAGCGAGGCACATCGAGCACCTTTGAGCGCTGAGATTCATCGAGCACGAGCAAAGCCTGCTCCTCTTGAAGTTCATACCCCTCATTTAGCATCTCGCTGAGTTCGAGCATTTGATACACGTCATTGCGGCACTCTTCGGAAACGCCAAGCATGCTCTCAACATAAAGCCGCTCTTCCGGCGGCAGCTCGTTGAGCGCGTAGTTCGTTAAGTCTATGTCTGTTACTTTTCCTCTCATTGGTTCCGTCCTAGGAGGCGGCTAGTTTTGCTAAATAAATGATTTTCTCGTCCTTCTCGTCGCGTTCCATCTTGCCGCGCAAATTGCGCATCGCGGCATTGAGGATGAAGCCGACGTTTCCGACGCTCAGTCCGGTAATCTCGCTGATTTCCTGATAGCTATGATTGCCATGAAAGCGCAGGCGCACGACCTCCTGCTGATTCTTCGGCAACGTCATCACATGCTCCATCAAACGCGTCGCCGTCTCGCGACGGGCCATGTCTTGCAGAGGCGTGATGTTTTCCACCCTGTGGTGTTCAAATTCCTGATGCTCCACGTAAATGTAGCGATCCTCTTTCTTCAGCGACTTCAGCGAGCAATTGCGGCACACCGTGAAAAGCCACTGCGAAAGATGTCCCTCAATTTTTGCCTGCTCCTGCGTGTGCAGTCGCATGAAGGTCTCCTGCACGATATCCTTCGCACGATCGAGATCCTGCACGATGCTGAGCGCGTATTGCAAAAGCGGCCGCTCAAAGCGTTCGAGCGCGCTCATTACCCATGCTGATTTTTTTTTGGCTTTAGAGAGAAACATAATTGGTTTCTGGCTCAATAACCCGACTTGCGGAATTTACTGAGAACTTTTTTAAAAATATTTTTTAGGCCAATCGCCCATCGCCCGCCGGAGCCCATGTATCCTTGCTTCCAGCGCGATCACAAACTCACGCTTTTTTAAGCTCTTCATCCTCCGGTAGCGGCCGTCCCTTCGTTTCGGGGAGGAATGGCAGCACGATTAAACCCAGCACATAGATGCCGGCGAGCCAGCACGCCGCGTCGCGAAAAGCGTCCAGCTTTGCTGCATCCTTCGCGATATCGGTCGCTCCCGCGCCCAGTGCCATCACCGCTTTGTCTGCTAGATTTTTTTGCAGGACTCCCAGCGTGAACGGCCCCGTCGCCGCGATGAAACGCCCTACGTTGTAGCAAAAGCTCGTGCCCGTGCTGCGGAGCCGCGTCGGAAAAAGCTCTGGGAGATAAATGGCGAATCCCGCGAATAGCGAAAACTGGCAGAAGCCCATCACCGCACTCATCCAAATATCCGCCCGCGTATGGAAGCAGCGGTAAAACAGAATCGTCGAAGCGAACGCGCACACAAAACCAATGGCGAACGCCTTTTTCCGCCCGATCCCCTGCGCCAGCTTGCTGAACATGAGCATCCCGAAAAACGCCCCGATATTTTGCACGATCAAATTTGCCGCCGTCCACCACTGTTTGCCCTCGCTGATTTGCGCCGGACTCAAATTCTGCGCCTTGAGTGCCGTCTCTATGGCAGGTGTCACCAGTGCACCGCTAAAAAAACCCACACCCCAAAGACCCACCACACCCGAAACACACAGCAACATTCCTAGCAAAGCTGAACTGCGCCAGCGCCTTTCACCCAATAAACTGCCGTAACTCCCCATCGCCCTTCCCCCCACCGCCTTGCTGGCTGCGCGAGCCTCCAGCCATTTCTGCGGCTCCTTCAATCGCATCATGATGAAAATACAAAGCAACGCCGGCGTCGCCCCGATCCAAAAGAGATACTTCCACGACTCCGCAGGATTCATCCCCGATAGCGACATCGCACAAAGCCCCGCCGTCACATTCCCCACCGCCGAGAGCGACTGGAGCAGCCCCAGCGCCTTGGGTCGCGCCAAATCCGGTAGCGCATCCGCCACAAGCGCCACCGAAAGCCCAAACACCCCGCCCACACCCAACCCCGTCACCAAACGATAAAACGCAAACTCCGTGAACGTCCGCGAAAGCGCTGACAAGCCCGTGCACAGCGAATAAATCAATACCGTCACCGCCAGCGTCCGCGCCCTCCCGATGCGATCCCCCAGCGCCCCAAAAATCAAACCGCCGACCGCCCACCCCGCGACAAAAATCGCCTGCGCCAGCCCGCCATACCAACGCAAATCATCCTTACTCGTCCCCGGAGGCAGCAACGCCTTCACCGCATTATCCCTCGCCAGCACAAACAACTGCTGATCCAGACAGTCCAGCACCCACGCCGCCGTCGCCACGATAAAAACAAACCAGTGATAACGGTTCAGCGTCTTCCACCAAGGCACATTGATATTTTCCGGCATAAAGCCAGCGACATTGCCCCGCACCATGCCGCAACAGCGAGAGAAAAATTACCAGTCGCTTGCTTCGCAAAAGCCGCCCGTGGCACAATCATCCCACATGAAAATATTTCACGCCCTTGTCACCATCGCTGTCCCCGCCCTGCTTTTGCCCGCCTGCAACTCGGAGAAAAAAGAAGAAGCCAGTCTGCAGCCTAGCGCGGATTACCCGCTGAAAGTCTGCGTGGTCTCGGGCGAAAAACTCGGCTCGATGGGCAATCCACACGTCATCAAGCACGAAGGCACGGAGGTGCAATTTGCTGTAAAAGCTGCGTGAAGGACTTCAACACCGACCCAAAAAAGTTCGTCGCGAAAATCGAGGCGGCTCGTGTGGAGAAAAAGTAGCGACTACTGAAAAACATCGTCCCCGCGCTGCGGCGAACCTTTCACAATATCAGCCGAAACAAACGCGCCGCGGTTCTCCTTCCCTACT
>CAMBOD010000145.1 GCA_945868985.1 Prosthecobacter debontii
GCGCTACGGATGTTTTTCCAGTCGTATAATAACAAGTTAGCCGTCGCTACGCGCATACACACATGAACATCCCAAATACCAAGCCCGGAGACTGGCTCGTATTGGAAAAACGTCCAGATGGCAGCATTTACTACGGCTACGTTATGCAGATGCAGGAGCCAGAGCGTTGTTACGTCGCCGTCAACGAACACCTTGGCGCTGCGCGCCGAGAGTTCATCCTCCGCGATGGTCAATGGTCGTTTGCGCGCCCAAATCCCGATGGCACGCGCCTACCAAGAGAGTGGAGCACGTTCCTCGCACAAGGACCGCCAACGCAATTCGACTCCATAGGCGGGCGACTACCTCCACCACAAACCCGATGAGAATCAACCGCACCTTCCTAGTTCTTGAGTTAGCCGCTGCATGCTTGGTTTTTTTCCCCGCTTGTTCCACCCCCACGGGCGGTTCATCGCGACGGTCACTTGAGCTCACGTCCGAACGTTTGGCACGAGGCGGAACTGTTTCCGTGATTACCTCAGCTAAGAGTCAGAAAACGTATCCAAGCGAATCAGAGGCGCTCCAAACTCGCCTTGCAGAAGAATTCTTTCGCACGAAGGGCTTTCGCATTTCGGAACTTCCTCCAGGAGCCGACTACGGATTCCTTATCGTCTCCACCGTAAAGAATTTCGGCGCGAGCAGCGCCACCGTGGTGGGCGACAACGTTTATCTCAACCGCAAGTTCACCCACACCGTTGCCGGCGAGTTTCATTCACTGTTGCCGAACGGTAGCCCCAAACAATTGCTCTGGACTGGCTACTCCCTAACGGTGGTTCCCAACGGCGACCAAAATGCCATGCAGGATCTCTTGGTTCGAGAGCTGCTGAAGAAATTTCCGCAATAACCGCAACGCCTCCTGAATAACAGGAAGAGGAAGGTGTTGGACTGGCATGAGTTTCCTGTTGAGGGCTGAGGCTTGTTGTTGGAGGGGTTCAGGGACTGACAGGAACCGCGCTATCACGCGCCGAAGCGTTCGCAGCTATGCCTGCGATTCGACCCAGCGGACGGCTTGGTGGACGAGTTCGGTGGCGCTTTTGATGGCGAGTTTGTCTTTGATGTGGCCGCGATGGACGGCGACGGTTTTGTGGCTGAGGTGAAGCTGGGAGGCGATTTCCTTGGTGGTTTTGCCTTCGCCGAGGAGGCGGAAGACTTCGAACTCGCGGTCGCTGAGTTTTTCAATCGGTGAATCCGCACCGCGCGGGCGCTGGGCGCTGAGGGCGTTCAGCACTTTTGCGGCGATGCGGTCGCTGACGAAGACCTGGCCGGAGAGCACGCGGCGGATGGCGGCGAGCATCGCCTCTGCGCCGGCTTCCTTCATCAAATAGCCACGGGCACCGGCGCGGAGGGCGCGTTCGGCGTAGAGGAGTTCATCGTGCATGGAGACGACGAGGATTTGAATTTCCGGATCGAGGGCGATGAGGTCTTTGATCAAATCGAGTCCGCTGCGACCGGGCAGCGTGAGGTCGGTGATGACGAGCACGGGCTGTGCAGCGCGGATTTTGTCGAGGGCTTCCTCCGCCGCGCTCGCGGTGCCGCAGACGGTGATGTCCGGCTGTGCATCCAGCATGAGTGTGATGCCTGTGAGGACGATGGGGTGATCGTCCACGAGAAATACGCGATGTTTCTGAGGCGGTTTCGTCTTTTTCATGGCTGGTAAAATAGTGTGCAGCAGCAGCGGACTCCGGGCGTGGCGGTGATCTCGAGATTCGCACCGATGAGGCGTGCGCGGTATTGCATGGTGACGAGGCCGAGGCCGTGCTCGATGTCGGCGGGGAGGCCTTTGCCGTCGTCTTCGATGCAAAGTTGCAGGCGCGCTCCGGCGCGGGAAAGGCAGATGGTGATGTGGCGCGCACCGGAGTGACGGAGTGCGTTGGTGACTGCTTCCTGAGCGATGCGATAAAGCTGGGTGGCCACGTTGAGATCGTCGAGATGCACGGGCTGCGGGCATCGGAATTCGCACTCAATTTTTCCTGCGCTCTGTGTGAAATCGGCGAGTCCCCGGAGAGCGAGCATGAGGCCGTCGGCCTCGAGTGAAACTGGCGACAGACCGTGTGAAAGTTGGCGTGTGTGGGTGATGGTCTGTCGCATGTGGCGGGAGATTTCCTGCGCCTGGGCGACGAGTCCGGGCGCTTCGCTTTTCAGACGACCGACGAGTGCGTGGGTCATCATTTCCAGTGCGGTGAGGTGCTGGCCAAGGCCGTCGTGAAGGTCGCGGCCGATGCGGCGCTGCTCGCGCTCGGTGTGATCAATCAACTGCCGCTCAAGCCGGGAGCGTTCGCTTTCGGCGCGCTTGCGCGCGGTGATGTCAGTGCGAATGGCGACGAATTGCTCCGGCTTTCCGTCTGCGCCGAGGAATGGGAAGATCGTCGTGTCCACCCAGTAATTCGTGCCGTTCTTTGCACGGTTACAAATTTCCCCACGCCAGATTTTTCCACGCCCAATGGTGTTCCAAAGTTCACGAAAGAAGTCCTTCGAGTGCAGACCGGAATTGATGAGTCGGTGATCCTGTCCGATCAATTCGGCGCGCGGATAGCCGGAGATTTCGCAGAACTTGTCGTTTACATACGTGATGCGACCCCGTGCGTCTGTAATTGCGACGATGGAATGGGCATCAAGGGCGGCTTTGTATTGTGCAAGCTCGTTGAGCGGCGCGGCGGGCATGGGCCTTGGCTACACGGGGGAATGCGCGGAGTCACGCCGCGAGCGGCAGGGCGATTTGCTCGCGGTAGGCCGTCGGCGCTTCGCCAGTGACGCTGCGGAAGGTGCGGTTGAAATGCGTGAGGGACTGGAAGCCGACCTCGAAGGCGATCTCGCTGATGCGAAGATGGGGCTTGGCGAGAAGTTCCTTCGCTTTTTCCACGCGGAGGCGGGAGACGTATTCGGTAAAATTCACACCGACGTGCCGCTTGAAGAGTTTGCAGATGTAGTAGGTGCTCGTGCAGGCCGCGCGCGCGAGGTCACCCAATGTGATGTCTTCGCTGAGATGCTCCGCAATGTAGGCCTTGGCGCGCACGACTGCGGCGGGCTCGGAGTTCGCCTGCCTCACTGCGAGTGTGTTGCTCTTCATCGAGAGGTGCTCCGCGAAAATCCCGAGCAGGCGCGTTGCGGAGACGAGCTGGTTGCGGGGCATGACTCGCGTGGCCATGTAGGCTTTTTTCGCCTCGGCCTTATCCACTTTGATGCCGAGTTTTTTCATCGTGCGGTCCGCTTTTTGAAACTGCTCCTCCGTCGGTGCCTGAGTGAAAACTTGTCCCGTGGCGAGGTAGCCCAACATTTCCGTGCCGAGCTTCACCGGCACTGCGGCCTCGGTCATGCCGAAGTGGCATTTCAAAATCGCCGGACCTTGAGAAGCGGCCTGAGTCACGCGCTCCTGCATCCGCAGACACGCTGCGCAAGTGGCGCTGCGTCCTGCCATCAATGCACAAAAACCATTTTCCTTCGCCTTGCCGCGAAAAGGCGGCTGCCATGCTTCCGATCCGCGCAGGGTGAGCGGTAAACCGGTGGCGTCGCTAAAGGAGCGCTCGTAGTCGCGGTAGAGGTCGGATTCCGTGAGTGTGTCGAGGAGTGTGGTCGTGTTCATGTGCAGGAGGATGGCGCAACACGACCGCCGCGCCTATTGGGCACGGTGCTGCACTTCGCCGGGGGTGGCGACTGATGGGGGGTAGGACTTTTTCCTATAGGAAATCTCGCTCGTCAGGGCGCACTGTCAGGACGGGACACGGCGCATGACGCACGATTTTCTCCGCAACGCTACCGAGAAGAACGTGCTTGAGGCCCGTGTATCCATGCGTAGCGAGGATGATGAGGTCGCTCTTTTTCTCCTTCGCAATCTCGGCGACTTCCTGCCAGGCGCGACCAAGCCGGACGACGTGGCTGGCTTTGACATCGGTGCCGCGAGTGAGGTCGCGCAGTTTCTCGACCACCTGCTCGCGTTTCTCCGCTGCGAAGTCGGTCGCCGCAAGCGGCGGATACATCCAGTCGCCGGGATAAACCATCTGCTCCACAATATGAACGAGCGTGATCTCCGCACCGAACTGCGCAGCAAAGCCGAGTGCATAGCGAAGCGCCTTTTGCGCGTGGTCGGAAAAATCCACCGGCACGAGGATGCGTTGAATTTTAAACTTGAGAGGAGCAAGGGCGGCAGCAGGCGCGGAGGCCTTCCGATGCCCCGCACTGTCAGCGACAACAAGCTTGGCTGCGCTGGTTTCGCGAGTGGTTTTGAGAGCTTTCATAATGCACGGAATATTCCACGGGTTTCGAGTTCGGGCTATCCGTGACTTGGCGGGGCGGTGCCTTTTCTTGCCATGAGCGGCTGGCAATCGCGGCGCTGAAAAGGCCAAGTTACAGCGAGTATCACTGGCGGGATGCGCGTAGGGTGATAGATACATATATGAGCACGAACGAACGAACCAGCCACTCCACAGACTCATCCACTATGCACGCAGTGGATGCAGGCGAGCTTGCGAAGATGAAATTTTTTGAGGGTTTCACTCCGCATCATCTCGCTCAAATCGCGCGCTACTCGAAACGCATCCAGTTTGCTGCGGAAGACATGATCCTCCAGCAAGGCGAGCTGGCCAATCGCTTCTATGTCATCAAAACGGGGCGCGTCGCCATCGAGTGCAATGCAGGCGGACGACGCGTGCTGGTGCAGGAAATAGGACCAGGCGAACCCGTGGGCTTCTCGTGGTTTTTCAGCACGGATACGATGCACTTCACAGCGCGTGCGCTGGAACCGGTGGATGCTGTCTTTTTCTACGGCACTCTCCTCCGCGAAGAATGTGAACTGGATCGCGATCTCGGATACGAAATGTTGCGCCGCACTTCGCAAACCATGCTGGAGAGATTGGAGGCGATGAACAAACTGCTCGCCCACACGCTAGCCGACGCGCTGAAAAAATCAGCCTGAGCATTTCGCGACTCTACTCTTCGAGAGCTGCGAGTTCCTTTTTCAGCATCGTTTTGAGGCGGTGCTTCACGAGATAGACTTGGGCGATGTTCACCCCGAGAGTCTTGGCCGTCTTGCTCGCGCTCCAGCCTTTGCTCACGGCGCAGTCGAAGATTTGGAAATGCTTCGCGTCCACTTTGCGCTTCAAGCGGGCAAGCGCGGAGTCGAGGACGTGCCGCTGCCACTCCTCCTCCCAAACTGTTTCAAACGCCGCTTCGCCCGAGCCGGGGATGCGATCCATCGTGGCCGTGAGGCGCGTGTCGTCGTCTCGGCGAACGTGACGATTTTTCGGGCGCTTGCGCAGTTGGTCCGTGATGCGCCAGCGGGTCATTTGCAGCAGCCATGCTTTGAAAGGGCCGGCCTTGCTGTCGTAGCGCGCGATATTTTTTGCGACGGCGATGCACGTCTCCTGCACGACTTCCTGCGCCTCGTCGTCCTTCATCCCGGCACGACATGCGACGCCGTAGATGAGCTGCCAGTAGGTCTCGAAAAATTCCTGCCACTTGCCCTGCTCGTCCCAATTTCCAAGCCGAGCGATGAGGCTCAATCGCGTGGCGAGCATCGGTTCGTTTTTCGGGGCGCGGGGCATGACGCGATGGGAGATTTAGCGTTCGCCCGGAAATGGATCGGCGGCGAGGCGCGTTTGGATTTCGTTAGCCGTCCAGACTCCAGCCTGCGGCATCAAGCGTGCGATGGGCTTGCAGGCGACACACGCCAGCAAGACGAACGCGGCTACTGCGCAGGCGGTGGTATCGAAAAGCCGCGCGAATTTTCCTGCGCGACGAACCGGTGCGAGGATGCGGCGGACGCGCGCTTCGAGTTTGCCGGTGCGCGGCGAGGCCATCGTGAGAAACGCCGCCGCGACTGGCGGACGATAGCGCGAGGCGGTGGCCATTTCAAAAAGGAGCGTGGCGTAGTCATCCGGCGCCGCACCTCGTGACACGACAAGTTCATCACACGCAAACTCGCGTTCGACGGCGAGCTGGCTCTGGAGGAGCCACGCGAAAGGATTGAACCAATGCACCGCGCACGCGAGACGCCCGAGCGTGTGCGCCCAAAGGTCACCACGACGGAAGTGACCCAACTCGTGAAGCAGCACGAGACGCCGCTGCTCATGTGTCCAGTTACGTGCTTCATCCGGCAGCAACACCGTGCGCTGCAAAAGACCCGCCGCGCTGGGCACAAAGCCGGGGCCCGCCATCCGCAGCCGCACGTTTCCACGCAGACCAAGCGTGCGCTGGCACTCGGCTAGGAGCTGCTGCCAGACGCGACCGGGCAGTGGCTGCGTATTTTTCAAAAGCCTGCGCACAGCGACTGACTCCACCAAAAGACGCGCCCCGCACACGGCAAAACCAGCAAACCACAGCCATG
>CAMBOD010000146.1 GCA_945868985.1 Prosthecobacter debontii
GGAAAGAATGTAGCGGCCGGAGTTCATGGGCCGGCATCGTCCACGGAGCCACTCCGAAATTCAAATGCGTGACATCCATTTTCATGCGCAACTCACGCAAACTTCGCTGCTAACAAAACACCGACCGCGCATCAACCGGACACCCGTGACGTTTGGTGTGTTTAACGTGTATCTTGGTGGAGTGACAGAAAATTTTACCGTCCGAGGTGCTCTGTTTTTAGCATCCCTCGCATTATGACTATTACGGATATTTGCGATAATTCTGTTTTTATGCAAGCGGATTTCCAAACATTTTTTAACAATAGGCAAGGTTTCTGTTTCATTCTGACTTTCAATTTTGATAAAGCCGCCACCCTTAACGAGCTGCATTGACGATCGTTGAGGATGCAGATTTATCTCAGCCCAAGTATAACAACCGTGCAAACATCACCGACTTCCGACTCTAACGATCAGACATCAAACCCAACCGAAGGCCAGAAACTCGCAGGCTGCTACGTTCTGAAAAATGACCTTTCATCGCCCGAATGTGGCACCATCTGGCTTGCGCACGATGAAGTGCTCGGCAAGGACGTATCACTGCACTTTGTGCCATCGGCCATTCTCAAAGATCCTCGTGCGCTGGCAGAGTTGCGGCAGGAGGTGAAGCGCAACCGACAGCTTATCCATCCCAATATTCTTAGGGTTTACGATTTCGTAGAAGACGGGCCTTTTGCTGCAGTTTCGATGGAGCGCTTTGAAGGCGAATCGCTTGCTGCTTTGCTGAAAGCCAAAGGTCGTTTTGATGCACAAGAAGTGCAGCCTTGGCTTGTGCAACTCGCGGAGACTTTGAGCGATGCTCACCGCATCCAACTCATCCACCGCGATCTCGCGCCGTCGAATCTCTATGTGCGCCAAGCTGGTGGATTGCTTGTAGCGAATTTCGGACTCGCACGAGCCGTCCGTGACGCGATGGAGCGAGTCGGAGTGGCAAATGGAGCAGAGGCACATCTTGCATACACAAGCCCGCAGCAGATTGACGGTGATAAGGCCGTAGTTGCTGATGACGTTTATGGTATCGGTGCGCTCGCATTTGAGTTGCTCACAGGGCGCTCCGTTTTTGTCGGTGACGACATTGTATCGCAGATCCGCAAAGGCACTCCATCATCGCTGACCGAGGCGCGCGGGGGTGCGATTGTTCCAGATGCTATGGAAAAGATTGTCGCATCCTGTCTCGCAAAAACCGTCGAGCAGCGCCCGAAGACATGCGGCGAAGTTGCAACGCTTCTTTCGCAGATAAAAGGTGACGCCGTAGTGTCGGCACAAACGCAGGCGGCTCCATCTGTTCCTGAGATGCGCGAGAGCGTCGTGGAGCAGCCCTCAAAACCTGCCGACCCTGCTCCGCTCCCGGAAAAGAAAGAAGCGGAAAGCGTGGTCACATCGTCCTCGGTAAAATCCACACTTCCGCCGCTCCCTCCCGCCAGTCCGATTAAGAAAACGCCTCAAAGTTTGTCGTCCAGTTTCCCCGATCTCGAACGCCCACGTTCTAAAGCGCCAGTCGTCCTCGTGACTCTCGCGGCGGCGGCACTTGGTATCGGCATTTACCTTCGCAATCAGCCAGATGAGGTAGAGCAGCCTACTGGCGGTGCGGTTTCACAAATGGACCCTGGAGCCGTGGAGAAAGCTCCAACGAACCCACCGAAAGAACCATCGCCAGAGCAGGTCGGAACCGATCCAGTTGTTGCGGTAAATCCTGAAAAAAATCCAAATACAGTGACAGTGGCGCAGGTGAATCCTGAGGGTGTTACGAAGCCTAAGCTCATTGGAGAGATTGATGCGCAGCCCAAGCAAGAGCCCGCAAAGCCAGAACAGGCAAAGCCTCCGACGCCAGTAAAGCTGCCGAGCAAACCTGAAGTGCAGAAGCCAGAGCCAAAACCAGAGCCGAAGCCCGAACCAAAACCGGAGATTTTAAAGCCAGAGCCCGTTGCCAAAGTCGAAGTCGCTGTTGCGGTTTCACTCCCGGTGGCACCAGCACCGTTGCCGAAGCTGACCATCCCGAACGGCGCTACATCTGCGCAACTCGAACAGCTTCTCGCTGAGCGCCAGGCCACCGCCGATAAGCAGCGTGACGCAGCTCAAGCAGCCGATGCGATTCACAAAAAAGCAACCACAGATCGCGAAGCCAAGCAGTCGGAAAACGAGCAGGTTAAAAAAGCACTCGAAGAAAAACGCAAAATTCTGACACCAATCATTGCGCAGGCCGCTGCACTGGATGCCGAGCACAAGAAACTCGAAGAGGCGATGCAGAAATCGAAAGCTGCCATGGCCGAAGCCATCAAAGCTTCTGAAACTGCGGAGAAAGCGTTTTCAGATCACAGCGCATCCACGGGAGATAAACTTGCTGCGCGTCAAAAAGCCGACGCTGAACTACGCGACCTTGCCCAACAAGCGGCAGATCGGGCCAAGGCTCTTGATGATATCAACAAGCAAATCACGCAGGCAGAATCGCTCCGGCAGCAGATGCAGCTTGCGATGCGTCAGAGCGATCAGGACAAAACCGCGCTAGCCACCGCGCTCGCAAAAATCAAAGCCAACGAAGAAGCTGCACTGGCGAAGCAAAAAGCCGCAGAGGAAGCTGCATTGGCAAAAGCCAAAGCCGCAGCAGAAGAGGAAGCCCGCAAGCTCGCCCGCGAGCAAATCTCGAAGCTTGAAGAACAGGCCAAACCGCTGGATGCGCAGGTTGCGAAATTCAAAGCCGCTCTCGCAAGTCTCGCCGAACTTGGTGAGGCCGGTGTCGAGCCGTCCAAGCAGATTCAAGCGAAGTTGGATGCAGTCACCGCTCAGTCCGCAGGCATTCGCGCTCAGATCAAAAAGCTCGGAACTCCCGGCAATGTTGTAGCTCCCGAATTGCCCAAGCCTACACCGCCAGTCGCCACGCCGACTCCGACGCCAGTGCCCGTAAAAACTGCGGTTGTCACGGAACCCAAAGTTCCGGTCGAGCCCGCTCCTCCGGCGGAAACCGTTGCGCCCACCGAGCCCGGCGCAAATACACTCGGTATGAAATTCGTCCCGGTTGGAGACGTGCAGTTCGCCGTGTATCCTACCACGCGCAAAGACTTCGAGGCTTTTGCCAAAGCAACTTTGCTCAAGAGCAAAGCATGGCAGTCAGCTTCGTTTGAGCAGGGGCCCGACCATCCTGTCGTCAACGTTACATGGCGCGAAGCGGATGCGTTCTGCAAATGGCTCACCGAAAGAGAGCGCAAGGCAGGGCTACTGAAAGCCAACGAATCCTATCGTCTTCCGAGCGATCTGGAATGGAGCAAAGCCATCGGCCTTCCTGCGGAAACCGCAAAGACCCCCGAGGATCGCGACATGGATGTGCCGGATGTTTATCCTTGGGGAACCCAATGGCCGCCTCCAGCGGGAGCGGGTAACTTTGCAGGCGTGGAGACCAAAAGCGAAACGCCCATCGAAGGATACGATGATGGTTTTCCACACACATCACCCGTAGGAAAGTTCAAGCCGACCGCCACTGGGCTTTACGACATGAGCGGCAACGTCTGGCAATGGCTCGCTGATGATTGGAACGCCGAGCGCAACAATAAAACCCTACGTGGCAGCTCTTGGTATAACGGCGCACTTGCGCTCAGCCTGCTCTCCTCGTGCCGCATCGGCTCGTCGCCCGACAAGCCAAACGACACCTACGGCTTCCGTATCGTGAAGACCACCGAGCCGACAAAAGGAAAACGCTAATCGTGGCGGCGGTTACCTCCGCCCTTCGTCTGCGTCAATGTAGTCGAAGAAAGTCTGAATCTCGTCGCGAGTGGTGAAACCGCTTTCGACTTTGCGCTGCGCGAGTCTTTCGCTGCCCGAATCATTCCAGCCGCGCTTGCGTAGGAATTCGTTAAAAAAGTGCTGATCCTGATCCGTGACCTTGCGGCCATTGGCAAAGCACCACTCGAGCAATTGCTCATCAGTGCCACCAGCTTTCACCCGCTCGGTGATCGCCTCGTAGCTGAGGCCGAAAAATTGCGCACAAACTTTGTCGAACCCGTCGCCGAGATTTGGAATGTAGTCGGCAGGAAGTTTTCCAGCGGCATGCAGGCGGATTTTATCCACCATCCTGCCGAAATAAACGAGAGTGCCGACTTTGTCGTGAGGGCTGCGGAGACCGGGAATGTTCATGAGCTTCGGCATACTGCATACGCAGGCCGGAGCGCAAGTGTGCGGACGCCAAGCTCCTGCTTGTATTTTTTCACCGAATGAAAAAGATGTGCGTCGCATGACACAGGCCCCGCAGAATTCCGAACCCGCAAGCAGCATCGCTGCGGGCAATACAGTCTGGCTGAAATTCTGGGGCGTGCGCGGCAGCATCCCGACACCGGGTGCAGGCACCGTGCGCTACGGTGGCAATACTTCGTGCGTCGAGGTAAGCGCAGACGGCGAGCATCTCATTCTCGATGCGGGCAGCGGCATTCGTCCGCTCGGGCTTGCGCTTTCGGCAGAGGCAGCCGGGCAACCGCTCACGCTCACATTGCTGCTCACGCACACGCACTGGGATCACATTCAAGGCTTCCCGTTTTTTGTGCCCGCGTATCAGCCACAAAATCAAATCCGCGTGCTCGGCTACGATGGCGCACGGCGTGCATTGCAGTACACGCTCGCTGGCCAGATGGAGAGCCCGTATTTTCCCGTCGCGCTCGCACAGATGCCGGGGAATATCGTCATCGAGGAGTTGAAAGAGACGAGCTTTAGCGTTGGGAAACTCGCAGTGCGGGCAGTGCGCACAAAGCATCCCGGTGTGACGATGGGCTACCGCATCGAAACCAGCGCAGGAAGCATCTGCTACATCCCCGATCACGAATCCACGCCCGGCGAACACGGCGGCGAAGTTGGCGAACTCATCGCGGGAGCCGACATCGTTTTGCTCGATGCGCAATACACCGCAGACGAATACGCGATGAAAAAAGGATGGGGCCACGGCTGTCTCGACGACGTGGTTCGCATCGCGCGCGAAGCCGGAGTGAAGCGGTTGTTTCTTTTTCATCACGACCCCGCACACGACGATGGGTTCGTGGATATGATGCTCGCCCGCGCCCGCGAACTCGCCGGCCCTATGATCGTGGATGCCGCCAAAGAAGGAGAACGCGTGGTGCTTGGTCGTCTGTAAAATATACCACCCTGCAGACTCAGTCTGATTTTTTACAACGGATGTAACGGATGCTTTTCGCCCTCCGCTGTTCCCAAAGCACCGCTGCCCCGTTCTCAGCAGTCCTGCCAATTCAAAGCACTTTTTATTTCATCACGCTGCCCTCGCTTGCGAGGGCTGAGACGATGCCGAGGGAGTCCACGTAGCGACGGTTGGCGGTGCGCAGGCGCTTGCCGACGAGTTCCAACACGGCGAGCACGAGCTTGAATGCGGCGCGTGGGGATTCTGCGGCGATGATTCGCAGGAGGCCGCTGGTGAAGATGAGCACCATGCAATCGGTGATTGCGACCACGTCGGCGCTGCGGGGTTCTTGATCTACGAGCGCGAGTTCCCCGAAAAAATCGCCGGGGTGAAAGTGGGATACATCGAGTGCGGAACCCTCCGCATCGTGCAGGATGGCGCGTGCGGTGCCCTCGGCGAGGAGGAACATGGCGGAGCCGTCGTCGCCCTGGCGGACAATCTCCTGTCCGGCAGGGACCAGCGTGGGCTCGGCGAATTCGAGGATTTGCGCCAGTTCGGCGTCGTCGAACTCGCGGAAGAGCGGCTGTGCTTTGAGCACATCATGAATGGGATGTCGCGCTGGCATGGGTGTGCCTTTAGCAAGTGGGATACCGTTTGCGCAGTGAGTTGGAGATTGTGAGCGGCGGGGCCTGCTGGCGAGAGTGGGGCAGTGAGCGACTCCACACATGATTCCGAACCGCCGTCCCTGCCTCGCGCACGGCTGGCACCGCCCTACGCGCCGCGCGTGGTTTTTGAAAACGACGATGTGCTCGTGGTGGACAAGCCGCCATTTCTCGAAGCGCACCCGAGCAAGCCGGGCGGCGTGGCGACGCTGTGGGATGAATTGCGCGGGCTGCTCGCCTACGAAATCGCGAACGGCGGGCAGGTGAGCATCATCAACCGCCTCGACCGCGAAACGAGCGGCCTCACGCTGGTGGCGAAACGCTACGAGGCGGCGCGCGATTTTTCCCAGCTCATGGAAAGGCGCGGCATCTCCAAGGAATACCTCGCGCTCGTGCATGGCTGGCCGGAGCAGGACGAGTGGCGCGTGGATGGCCCGCTATTGCGCGCGGGCGCGGTGGGCGAGGAGCGTGTGTGGGTGAAGCAGCGCGTCCATGCCGATGGCGCGGCGGCGGCGAGTGTGTTTCGCGTCGAGC
>CAMBOD010000147.1 GCA_945868985.1 Prosthecobacter debontii
TCCAGATCATCTACCGCCTGTGGAAGAGTGACCTGAAGAAACGCATCCTCTTTCTGGCCGACCGCACCGCATTGATCGACCAGACCGTCCGCGGCGATTTCCGCCACTTCAAGGAAGCGATGACCGTCATCAAGCACAAGCAGATCGACACCGCCTACAACATCTACCTCGCCCTCTACCAGGGCCTCTCCGACAACCACGACGCCGACGCCTACAAGCAGTTCAGCCCCGAGTTCTTCGACCTCATCATCGTGGACGAGTGCCATCGCGGCAGCGCCCGCGAAGACAGCAAGTGGTGGGAGATTCTGGAATACTTCAAAGGCGCAACCCACATCGGCCTCACCGCCACGCCGAAGGAGACCAAGGAAATCTCCAGCTCCGAGTATTTCGGCGACCCGCTCTACACCTACTCGCTCAAGCAGGGCATCGACGACGGTTTCCTCGCTCCCTACAAGGTTATCAAGGTCACGCTCGACATTGACGCCGAGGGCTGGCGTCCTCCGAAGGGCTTCAAGGACAAGGATGGCAAGAACGTCGAAGATCGCCTCTACAACCGCACCGACTTTGACCGTCACCTCGTCGTCGAGGAGCGCCGCCAGATCGTCGCGCAGAAGATCACCGAGTTCCTCAAAGGCAGCGACCGCTTCTCCAAGACCATCGTCTTCTGCGTGGACATCGAGCACGCCGAGGGGATGCGAAAAGAACTTGCGAACGCCAACGCCGACCTCGTCGCCACCAACAGCAAATACGTGATGCAGATCACCGGGGACAACGAGGAAGGCAAGCGCCACCTCGACGCCTTCATCAGCCCCACCGAGCTTTTCCCCGTCATCGCCACCACCTCGAAGCTCATGACAACAGGCGTGGATGCACAGACCTGCAAGCTCATCGTCCTCGACTCGAACATCGGCTCCATGACCGAGTTCAAACAGATCATCGGACGCGGCACCCGCATCAATGAGGACTTTGGAAAGCACTACTTCACCATCATGGATTTTAGGAATGTCACCGCACTCTTCGCGGACAAGGACTTCGACGGCGATCCTGTCCGAGTGAAGGAAGCCAGCGAGGACGACGACATTTCCGACACCGACCACGAAGCCGACGACATGCCTGTCACCGACGACCTCACCGGCGACGAGATTGACTTCCCCGAGCCGGAGAAGCTCGACATTTCCATCGTCAATGAAGACCCGCCCGAGCGCCGTCGCAAAGTCACCGTCAACGGCGTGGAAGTCACGGTCATCAAGGAGCGCGTCCAATACATGGGCGACGACGGCAAGATCATCACCGAGAGCCTGCGCGACTACACCCGCAAGAACATCCGCACCGCCTACGCCTCGCTTGATGCCTTCCTCGCCTCGTGGAATCACGCCGACAAGAAACGCGCCATCGTCGAGGAGTTGGAGCAGCAAGGCGTCATCTTCGCTGCATTGAATGAGGAGATAGGCTCCGCATTCGACCCCTTCGATTTGATCTGCCATGTCGCCTACGAGCAGAAGCCCCTCACGCGCAAGGAGCGCGCCGAGCAGGTGAAGAAACGCGATTACTTCACCAAATACGGCGAACTCGCCCGCAAGGTCATCGCCGCTCTACTCGACAAATATGCCGACGACGGCGGGCTCGACTTCGAGAACCCCGAGATCATCCGGCTCGACCCCCTCAGCAAGCTCGGCTCACCCGTGGAAATCATCCGCGCCTTCGGTGGCAAGCCCGCCTACGACGCTGCCATCCATGCGTTGACCAGCGAACTTTACAAAGCTGCCTGACCGCCCCCCCCATGTCCACCGTTCCTCAAACGCCCTTTGAGCCGCCGCCTCCCGGCTTTGGAGACTATCTAGTTTTCGTTGATGAAAGTGGCGACCACGAACTCTCCAGGATTGATCCTCAATACCCGGTCTTCGTCCTGTTATTCTGCATCCTGCGCAAGGACGACTACGTGTCCCACGTATGCCCCTCGTTGCAGCGATTCAAATTTGAGTTTTGGGGGCACGACGAAGTCGTGCTTCATGAGCACGAAATCCGAAAGCCTCATGGCCACTTTCTCTTCTTGTTGCAGAAAACGCTTCGGGAGCGCTTTCTCGCCGGGCTCTCTGCACAAATCCAAAACCTTCCTGCCTCCATTGTCGCGGTGGTGATAGACAAGCCTGCCTTTGTTTCCCGCTACCACCAGCCCGTCAGCCCCTACGATTATGCCATGGAGACGGGTCTGGAGCGTGTATTCCGGCACATGGAGAGCCAGGGACAGGACGGGCGTGTCACTCCGGTCATCGTCGAGCGCCGGGGGCGACGCGAGGATGATGAACTAGAACTGGCCTTCCGCCGAGTTTGCGACGGCACCAATGCACTCCACAAGTCGCTCCCGTTCCAGCTTGTCATGATTCCAAAGACGTCTAATTCCGCAGGCTTGCAGCTTACCGATCTCATGGCCAGACCAGTCGGCATCCACCATCTCGGACCAAACCAGACGAACAGGGCCTATGAAATTATCGAAACCAAGTTTCACCGCAGTCCGGCAGGCAGTATCGAGGGTTGGGGAATAAAACTCCTTCCCTGAAAATGCGAAGGGTCTCCGAGAAATCCCAGAGACCCAGCGCCGACCGGAAATTTCCAGTCCGACTTGCCGTCACAATCATGCACCATTCATTTCCGTCAAGACGTTAATTCCATGCCCAATATCTCTTCCATCATCAAAAACGTCCGCAACATCATGCGGAACGAAGACCAGGGCATCTCCGGCGACGCCCAGCGCCTCGAACAGCTCGGCTGGATGCTCTTCCTGAAAATCATTGATGACAAAGATCAGGAACTCGAGCTGCTCCGCAAAGGCTACAAGTCCGTCATCCCGACAAAATTCCAGTGGCGCAACTGGGCGGCCAATCCCGAAGGCATCACCGGCGAGGAACTGATTCGTTTCATTGACGATCCCGCCAGCAAGGAAAACCCGGCGGGCGGCCTGTTTACTGCACTTAAAAATCTCAAAGCCCCGCAAGCTTCCGACCGCGCTGGCATCGTGCGCGAGGTTTTTGACGGATTGAACAACTACATGAAGTCCGGCTACGCCATGCGCAAGGTCATCAACCAGCTCAACGGTTTCGACTTCAACAGTTCCGACGACCGCCACATCTTCGGCACGATCTACGAATCCATCCTCATCGAGCTGCGCGACGCAGGCAACAAGGGTGAATACTACACTCCGCGCGCCATCACCCGGCTCATGACCCAGATGACCGCGCCCAAGCTCGGCCAGCGCGTCCTCGACCCCGCCGCTGGCACAGGCGGTTTCTTGAGCGCCGCCATTGATTTCATCCGCGAAAAAGAAGTCCGCACCCTCGACGACGAAGCCGTCCTCCAGAAATCCATCACCGGCTGGGAATACAAACCCGTCGCCTACGTCCTCGGCCTCACCAACCTCATCCTCCACGGCATGGACGTGCCGGATTACCATTACCAGGACAGCCTCAAGACCGAATACAACTCCATCGGGCCGAAGCAGCAGGTGGACGTGATCCTCGCCAACCCGCCCTTCGGCGCGGGCATTGCCGAAGGCGTGGAGACGAACTTCCCGCAATCCTTCCGCTGCCGCGAATCAGCCGACCTCTTCGTCATCCTCTTTATCCAGTTGCTCAAGCAGAAAGGCCGCTGCGCCATCGTCCTGCCGGATGGCTGCATCACCGGCGATGGCTACAAGGAGCGCATCCGCGAAAAACTCCTCACCGACTGCAACCTCCACACCATTGTCCGCCTCCCGCAGTCCACCTTCTTCCCCGCCACCGTCTCCACGAACCTGCTCTTCTTCCAAAAAGGCACGCCCACCAAGGAAATCTGGTATTGGGAACACCGCCTGCCCGAGGGCCAAAAGAGCTACTCCAAAACCAAAGCCATCCAGCTCGACGAGTTCGCGCCGCTCATCGAGTGGTGGGACAAACGCGAGGAAAGCGAGGTCGCGTGGAAAGTGAAGGTCGAGGATTTGAAGCGGGGGTTTGATCTCGATGTGAAGAATCCCGCTTCCGCCATTGAGGAACGCGAACTGAGCGTGCCCGATTGCCTCAAGGAGTTCCGGAAGTCATTGGACCGCGTTGGCAAAGCGCTCGCCGCCGTGGAAAAGGAATACGCCTCGTAATGTCCCCGTTTCACCCATTCATGGATGCCAGAGGCATCAAAGCTTGTAGCCGGTGGTTGAGGCCCCAGGCCGACACCACCGGTTACACGGTGAATGGACCGCACCCCGGAGGGGTGCAAGCCCACCGGATCTCGCGCACCATCTCCGCACGACGCTGGCACCCCTGCCGGGGTGTAAACAATGGGGGGGCATTCTTTCCGGTGGTGTCGCTTCGCTCAACCACCGGCTACAGGCTGGTATCCCTTCGGGATGCAGGAGGCATCATCCCATGAAGCGCATCGGCGACATTCTCACTCGCAACAAGACCGCCGTGGTGGTCGAAGACGGCACCAGCTACAAGCAGGTCACCATTCGCACCAACTACAAAGGCGTCGTGCTGCGTGGCACCCAAAACGGCGCTACGATTCTTACCAAAAACCAGTTCGTCGTCTCCCCCGGTCAGTTCATCCTCAGCCGCATTGACGCACGCAATGGCGCATTCGGCATCATCCCGGAAGAACTCGAAGGCGCGATTATCACCAACGACTTTCTCACCTTCGACATCAACGAAGACGAGGTCGAGCGCGAGTTCTTTAACGTCTTCCTCCAGTCACCCGTCTTCTTGGAAGCCTGCATCAAGGCCAGTCGCGGCAACACCAACCGCAAGCGCGTGGATGAGGACTTCTTCCTGAACTATCAGGTCAATCTCCCACCGCTCCCGGAGCAGCACGACCTCATCAAGCAGATCAATAAGGGCCGCACCAAGCTGGCGCTCGCACAGCACGAAATCACCCACCAGCAATCCCTCCTCGCCAAGCTCAAGCAATCGATCCTGCAGGAGGCGATTGCGGGCAAGCTGACCGCCGACTGGCGCGCCGCCCACCCGGACGTGGAACCCGCGAGCCAGCTCCTCCACCGCATCCAAGCCGAAAAAGCCCGCCTCATCGCCGCCAAGAAACTCCGCCCCGAAAAGCCTCTGCCCAAAATCACCCCCGCCGAAATCCCCTTCGAGATTCCGAAGGGCTGGGAGTGGTGCCGAATGGGAGAGGCAGGGATTTTCCAGCGCGGAAAATCAAAACACCGTCCTCGCAACGATCCGCGTCTTTTCGAGAACGGCGACATTCCTTTCGTGCAGACGGGGGACGTGGCGCGCTCGAAGCGCAACGGCTTCATGATCAAAACCAGCACGGGCTACTACAACGCGGTCGGGCTCGCGCAGAGCCGCCTATGGCCTGACGGCACGATGTGCATCACCATTGCAGCGAACATTGCTGAGACGGGCTTCCTGACGTTCCCAGCCTGCATTCCCGACAGCGTCGTCGCGTTCACTCCGGCAGTCGAAGGAAAGACCCCTCAGTTTCTTCGGATGTTCATTGAACTGACGCGCACGGCCATCGAGCAGTTCGCGCCAGCGACAGCACAGAAGAACATCAATCTCGAAATCATAAACGAACTGATGCTTCCCCTCCCACCGCTCGCCGAGCAAGCCGCGATCGTGGCGCGGGTGGAGGAGCTGATGACGACCTGCCGCTTACTGGAAGCGGAGATCGAGCACGCCCGCACCCACGCCGCCCACCTCCTCCAAGCCGTCCTCAAAGAAGCCTTCGCCCCCGCCCGATGACGTTGCCGTTACGCGCTGAAATTTTCTTTTCCTGCGCGTGGGATTTTTGGGAAATTTCGGGCCATGCGGAAGCGGCGTTCTCCCAACGATGTTTCTTGTGCGAAGGCGCGAAGGCGGGCGCTGGCGAAGGCGCGAAGAAAGTGGCGCGTTTCGGGCCCGTGACACTACGTGCCGCTTATTTCAAATCTCTCTGGGCATTTTTGGCGCGACGCGCCTTCCTCACGATAAAACCATAGAGAAACAGGCTGCCAGCAATCTCCCCAATACCTATCACCCAGTTCTCTGAGAACTTCTTGGTTTGCTCAAGTGTCAGATGAGCAAATAGTGAATCTGCAGCGACCAGCATCACGATAATCCCAAGAACCCCAATGGCCGCAACGATGGCTGCAGCTCTGTAGGGCCATTTGGGCCCTTCATTTTGAACTTCCGAGTTGGCGGTTTTCATCGCGGATCAATGCGATTAAAGGTGGGCGTGTGTAATTCTACAAGGCTTGGCCCGCCACTTTTCAGCACTTCCGTGCACGGTGCCCTGCATCGGGGCTGATGAGCTACCGCTTCTTCCCGCTTCCTTTTTGCGGGCGGACCAGGACACCGTTGGAGTCGTAGAGGTCTA
>CAMBOD010000148.1 GCA_945868985.1 Prosthecobacter debontii
CTTTCGCCGTGACGGTGTGGGTGCCCGGAGTGGAGGTCCATGCGAAAGAATAGTTTGGTCCAGTCGTGGATTCGCCCAGTTTGACGACGCCAGAGTAGTATTCGACTTTGATGACGGTGCCGTCAGCGTCAGTGACGCTGGATGTGAAGGTGACAGTGGCCGGCGCGGTGTAGGGGGAATTGTGCGCAGGGGATGTGATGGTGATGTTGGAGGGGATATTCGCAGCATTGGGGAAGCCGCCGGTGATGCCGTCAGTGAACCAGTTCGCAGCCTCATCGGCATAAGCGCTGGAATTCAGGCGCTGTAGCGATGGGCCTGAGCCGTCAGCGATGAGGGACCACGGAGCGATGTTGCTGTAGTGGACGCCGTCTATGACGACATAGGGAACGACGGTCTGGCCCAAGGTGTTGAGATAAGGCGTGTCGGGCATTTCAATGGTGATGTGCTCGCCATTGTCCTGCAATACGCCTGCGAATGGGCCGAAGATCTGGACGCTTCCGGGGACGTTGTATTTAGTGCGGAAGGTGGCGGGGGCGATGCCGGTGAGGAGTGCGTAACCGCCTGCGGGGATGCTCTGGCCAACGGGGAAGGTATAGGAGACGCCGTTGATTTTCCATGTGTTGGTGGGGTTCGCGGGGTCGTAGAGCAGGACGGTGGCGTTGCTGATGTTGCGAATTTCGATGAACTCGTCGTAGCCCGCGTAGGGGTGATACATGATCTCGTTAATCACGAGCGGACCGACGAGCGGTCCACTGTTTAACGCGCCAAAAGTGCGGCTGATCTGGCGGGGGAAATATTCATCGCCACCGCTATTAATGATTCGTCCGTAGGAGACATTTCGCTCTGCTGCACCGAATGCAAAGCCATGGATGTAGCCGGTAAGATTTCCGGCGGCGTCGGCGGAGAATACAAAGACGTCGTCGCCAGTGTCATTGAGCGCGAAGCTCGTGAGGCCGACGCCCGGCGTGGGGTTGAATTGTGCTTCGTCAAAATACAAGTAGCCGCCTGCGGGGATCACTGAGCCCGCCGGGATCTGGTATTTTTTGGGTGTATTGGGATCATCGGTAAGCCACCAGTAACTGACGTCCACGCTCGCGGTGGTGGGGTTGTGAAGCTCGATGGTGTCCCTAAGTGGCAACTCGGAGTTGGTGAGGATTTCATTGATGACCACGCTCGGGCTTACCGAGGGATCATTCACGCCGGGGGAGCCGAAAATATTGGCACTTCCGCGCCAGTGGATGCCGTTGTCCGAGTTGTAAATGTTCGACTTGGGAACTGCAGTGAATCCGTTGCCGTCGGCAGAGACGGGCCACGGCAGGCTGTCGTTGAAGCTTACGTCAAAAATGTGCCCGCCCGTGGGCGCACTGAGGGTGAGAGTCTCGCCACTGTTGTCGAGTTTTCCAGTATAGACACCACTGACTGGCACGCCCGGGTAACGCGTGTGGAAATTGGTCTGCCCCACGGTCGCATCTCTCACCAACACATAAAAAGCGCCCGGCGCTAACATGGTGCCGTTGGGGAATGTGTAGGCGATGCCTTTGGTGAAAGTGCATCCGCCGAGATCGATGGTGACGTTACCGATGTTTTTCAGCTCAATGAACTCAAGCTCGTCCCCCGAGACGGCCCCGAGATTGGTGGGGTTGTAGTTGATTTCCGTGACGACGAGTTTGGTGAAATCCTGCGGTGTATAAAAAGTCGCCTCGACAATCGCCGACCATGTCGAACCGTCTTTCACACGTGCACGGAATAGGGTGGATGCATTAATGATAAGCGGCCCGGAATAGGTGATCGCACCGGGCGCGATGGCTCCGCCGGGAAGACGCGGGTCGGTGCCGTCCGTTGTGTAGATGATCGTGCCGGCACCATTGGGGTTCGTGAGCACCAACGAGTATCCCGACGGGACGCTGCCGCCAAACTGGCTGAACGTCGGCGCGTTGTTCGACGGGAAGCAACTGATGCCGCGAAGTTGCTGGACCAAAATGGCTGTTCGTTGCGGGAAGTAGGAAGTGCGCAGCCTGTTTTGTTCGGGAATCCAGTTTCCGTGGCGTGTTGCATTTCCCCATCGCGCGGACTCGGCGATGATGGCTTGATCGATCTCGGTCGCACGCGCCATCCACCGGGCTTCGGCCACGGCTGGCGTGAGCGCACCGCCATTGAAGCAGTGTTTCTGCGTGTGATCGCCGACGAGCTGGCGGAATTCAGCATTTTGGCGCAATGCCGCCCATAGAACGCCGGGACTGCCGTCACCGAGGCCAACCCTGTTCGAGTTCACGTCGGAGAAAGTCCATTCCGCATCCCAGCTAAAAAAGTGAAAACCCGCTCCTGCGATACGGCGGCGGGCCGCATTCCAGTTATGCCAGGGCCAGTCAGTATTGCCTCCATAGAAATTGAGCAGCATATAGTCGATGAAGCTCGGCACATCGAGATACTGCTTGATGTTTGTATAGGCCGTGTCGCTGGAGAGCCCGCCATTTGCGAGGGCAAACATCGCATCCCACGCAGTCCTGTTGCCATCAATGTTCTCGTCCGAGTTAAAAGCGTCGTATTCCGACTTGTCTCCGCCCAAGTGGCTCGCTGCAAATGACGCATCCCCTTTTTCTCCGGGGTCGTAAACTCCCCAGTAGGCTCCGTTGATGTAGAGGTGGACGAATAGTTTGTGAGGCCCGACGCGCCCCATATCAATCTGAGTGTCGCTGTGCCACATGTCGCGGAGGTATTGCGCGTTGCCGTTATTGATGAACATGTCGTTGAAACGCGCATGCAGTGTGAGCGTGTCGAACTCGTCCACGGGCGAACCGGCAAACAGCGGGAACTTCAATTTCGTCGCCCCGTATTGCTCCTTGAAGAGCACGCGTAATCCGTGTTTCGGCTGGCCACCACTGCGACTCGCGCCACCCTGAATACGAAGGCCGCAATCTATATAAAACTCGTTCCCGCCACCGGTCGGATCAATGAACTCAAGCGACGCAGGGCGTTCCCATGCCACACCCTCGGCTCCCGAGTTTGCATAGATGCCTGTCGAAGGACTGAACAAGTTATCCATGCTCGTGACGATGGAGAGCGTCGGAATCGACTTCAGCGCGTTCTTCATGATCGTGGTGCTGTAGGGATTCGTGTTCGTGATCGAAGCACTGGTATTCATCTGGAAGTAGGTGCTTCCCGTGCTTGGGAATCCCGCCGGTTGCGACGGCTGCACGATGACTTGATCCAGAAAAATATAGGTCTCGGTGGCAACTGGCGACGCGGTGAAGCCGGCTGCAAAACCCGCCGCGCGCAGCACCGTCGTGCCCGTGATGTTAAACGGCCCGGTGTATACCGTGCCTGTCGTCGCCGTAGGCGCACTGCCGTTGGTCGTGTAGCGAATCTGCGCACCGGGCGTCGTCGTGGTGAGCGTCACCGGGAATGTCGCCTCAAAGAACCCGTGCTTCACGCTCATCACCGGCTTCTCGACGAACGCATAGTATTGTGTGCCATTTGCTGCCCCAGGCGTCGGCGTCGTGAGGAAATGGTATTCCGTTCCCGTCACTTCGTATTCAGCCAGTTCCGCGAGCACCAGCGCATCGGTGTCGTTTGCGGCGACGTTCAGCAAATGGAACGACAGCACATTGTTCTCTCCATTGACGAGGTAGGGTATCGCAGCGCTCGCATCCATGTTTTCATAGACGGACACCTGCGCGGTCGGGTGCGTCGCCGTCGCCGTCGAGTTCCATGTCGGCGTCGTCGGCGCATTGCGGCGCGCGATTTCCAGACCGTTCACGTAGGCCACAAAGCCGTCGTCGTATTTCACGTTCAGCGTCAGCGTCTGAAGCTGCGACACATCAGCCACGGTGAACGGAATCCGCGCGTAAGCCGTCGCATTGATCCCCGACATCGCCGCCTTGATGTCCGTGCCGATGCTCGACTGCACGCCACCGTTGGTCGAACCAATCGGCACCGAACGCACCGCCAAACCGCCATTAGCCGTGTCGCCAATCAGCCGGAAACCCGAATCCCACCCGCCAAAGCTCCCCTGCTTCGCCCAAGCCTCGCCCGCCGAGCCGCCGCCACCTTCATAAATCATCACGCGAACCTCGTAGTCCCCCGCCGTCGCGAATGTATGAGTGCCGAGCGTATCCGAAGGACCGCGCCCGCCGTCGAAATTACACACTGTAATCCAAGTCGCCGCACCGACAGCGCGCACCTGAAATTGAAAACCATCATCGCTATTCACACCGAAAGTCCATGTCCCAGCCGTCGGAATCGTCATGATCCCCGTCGCCTCCACCACATAGTTATCTGCATTGGAATTCGCCCACGTCGGATTGCTCTCCGGCGTGTAGCGCCCGGCGGAGCCTAGCTCGCAGTAATTTACCACCGCACGAGTCTCCGAAAAAGTCTGCGTCTGCATCGAGGGAGTCGCGATGACAGAGTTCGCCGTCGCAATCGTGCTGATACCCACATTCGCAAAATATGTGCGAAAAGCGAACCCGGCCACCGTGCTCTCAAAACCCACCCCCTGCGTCCCCACTGTCCACAAAGCATCATTAAAACCCGTCGCTGCCGTCCACGTCGTCCCCAGCGACCCGGATGTCGGCACCAGCGCCCGCGCCGCCGCATTCGCCGCGACGAGCTGCGTCGTCACCACATTCTGCCCCAGCCCATACGACTTGTCCTCGAACTGGGCCGGAAACACAGGCGTGAACTCCGACGTCGCATTCCCGCTCTGATCGCGCAGAGCGAGATACTCCCCCGACGCGCTCAGCGAAAAATTCGTATGCAAAGTCGCCCCCGCCACGCGCCGATCCTTTCCTGAAGCAAACACCACCAAGAACTGCCCCGGCCCAATCGTCACATTCGGAAACTGCCACTTGTTATCATCCGCCGCATCATCCGTCAGCGACCACCCCGTGAGGTTCACCGCCGTCGTCCCGTCATTGAGCAACTCGATCCAATCAGAATACTCATTGTCCTCATCCTTCAATCCCGTCGTATTGTCCGCAACAAACTCAGAGATGATGACCGCCCCACGGCTAGTCGCGAGCGTGAAAAGAAGGCATAGCAGGAGTGTGAACCGGGTGAGCATTTGCAGAAATCTCCGCCAAATTACGAATAAGTCGAGCAGAAGATAAAATAAGTATTTATATGACTGCCACCTAAACGCTCTCCGAATGACATGGCTCTCCCAACAACATTCCCCATGAACAAACCCCGCGTCACTTCCCCTGCTACAACGCGTGACGGATGAGTTTCGCACGCACCCGATACTGCTCCTCTGTCGGGTGCAGTTTGTCGGCGACGTAGAACTCCGGGCGCGGCAGGCCGTCGTCGCCGATGCACGCCGCCCAGATGTCCACAAACGCGATATTCTTCTCCGTGGCGATGAACTCACGCACGAGCGCATTCGCCTTTTGCTGCTTCTCGCACTGCTCCCAACGCGCCGGGCTTGGCCCCTGCCCGAGATAGACAAGCCGCACATCGGGCAACGCCGCGAGCACCTTCTTCACCCATGCCTGAACATCCGCCATCACCCGCTCCGGCGACTTGCCCGCATTGATGTCATTTCCGCCCGCCTGAATCACGACCGCCTTCGGGCGATACGGAATCACAATCCGCTCCGCGAAAAACACCGAATCCTCCATCTGCGAACCGCCGAAACCGCGATTAATCACCGTCAGCCCCGGAAAATCCTGCGCCAGCGTCTTCCAAAGCCGGATGCCCGAAGCCCCCGTGAAAACCACCGCCCCCTGCGGCGGCGCGCTCACCTTGTCCGCCGCCTCATAAGCCGCGATCTCCTTTTCAAAACGATGCCCCGTCTGCGGCTTCGCGCCAGCCGTGAAAGTGAGCACAAAGAGCGCGAGGAGAGCAGTGCCGAGAATATGACGCATAGTGCCAAAAGCAGGATACCTAAAACAACACGAAGCAAGACCTAAACTCAAACATCCCCACATTTGCTGGGAGTCGGGCGATTTCGTTACGCACCAGCATATGTCCCCAGCCACTATCATGTGATCCACTCAATTTCTCAGTCGATCCTTGCCACACAGCGCACCGTTCCCATACACCCCCGCTTCACATTTCACCCCGACACACTATGAACACACGCAATAAACTCTTTCTGATGATGGTGCTCGAAATCGCCATCTGGGGAGCATGGCTCCCGCTCATATTCGGCTACCTGCCCAGCCTAGGCTTTTCCGCCACCGAACCACCAGCTGCGCTCGCGCCCTACGTGCCAGACTTTCTGAAATGGCTTTTCTCCGAGCAAGGCATGATTCTCAACGCCTTCCCCGTCGCCGCCATCATCGGAATGTTTTTCAGCAATCAATTTGCCGACC
>CAMBOD010000149.1 GCA_945868985.1 Prosthecobacter debontii
GCTCCAGTTTATCGCCGATGCCCACACCCGCAAAATCCTGGGCGCAGCACACGGGGCAAATCCAGACGAGCGGCGGAGCGAGGAATATCGTGGGTGAAATCACCATCCGTGCCGACCGGGAAAACTTTCTCGCCGAGATCACCAAAGGCCCCGGCTTGCAACTGCTCACCATCTACGCGCACGGCACACTCGGCGAAGAAGTGCAAATCCGAGGTCCGCTTGCTGGCGGTTCCTACCAAGGGAAAGCGGCTGATGCTCCTGAGAAATTGAGAGCATGGGCTGCGCTGCCGGGCGCGTTTCACTCAGCGCAGACACAGGCGCGGCGCGAGTTTAAATCGTCCGCTGGCAACGAAGTGATCACCTGCCGTTTGAATCCGTGATGCGCCTTTCCGACCGCATCGCAAAACTCATCGTCCACCACCCGCGACGACTTTGGGCTGTCGTGATCGTGCTCGTCGCGCTCGCGTCGGGCATCATTGCAAAACGCGCGAAGCTGAACAGTGACGTGCTCGACATGCTGCCTGGGAAATTGGAAAGCGTCGGCGTTTATAAAATCTACGACCGCGAATTCAGCCAGGCGCGCGAGCTGATGTTCGGCCTGCTCGATGAAAGCGGCACAGTGGACCTCGAAGCATTCACCGAGCACTTCGCCACCGATCTCCGTAAAGAGCCGTGGGTCGAGCGCGTGATGGAACGCTCACCCATCGAAGCACCCGGTGCGCTCGACGAACTCCGCGCCGTCGCACTTCCGCTCCTTCTCAATCAATCCGACATCACCCCCACCCTCGCGCAACTCCAGCCAGACGCAGTCACCGCGCGCATCCACGAGCTTGCTGAAAAACTTCGCTCTGGCTCCGACCTCGCCGCCCAGCAACTCGAATACGATCCTCTCGGCATCGTCTTCCCTGCGCTGAAGCCGCTCGCGACTTCGATGAATCTCGAACGCACACGCCCGACAGCCTCCACCGATCAAACGCTGCGCGTCCTCTTCGCCTGCGCACGACAGACCAGCCTCGACGAAGCGGCGTGCGCGGCGACAATGCAAAAAGTCGAGGCCTTCAAAACTCGCGTCCTTGCTGCGTGGGACGGCCCGCGTCCGCAAATCCTCTGCACAGGCCGCACTCCCTACGTCGCGGAAATGTCGGGCAAATTGAAGGGCGACATTTCCAGCACGGTTATCAGCAGCATCGTGCTCGTTGCGCTCGTGTTTTACGCGGGCTTCCGGCGCTGGGGGCCGCTGCGCGCCATCGTGGATGCGTTACTTTTTTGCTGCGTCATGTCGGTCGCTTGTGGCGCGGCGTTTTTTGGTCAGCTCAATATGATCACCATCGGCTTGTGTGCGATACTCGTCGGCCTCGGCGTGGATTTCGCGATGATGCTCTACGGCCTTTATCTCGCCGAGCGCGAAGCAGGCATGAATCACGAACGAGCCATCGCCGGAGCCGTGCGCACACACGGACGCGGGATTTGGTTTGGCGCGCTCACCACCGCGGGTGCATTTCTTTGCCTGCTGCGCAGCGAATCACCAGGCTTTGTGCAACTCGGCACACTCATCGCCTGCGGCATCCTCATCGCCGCCGCGACGATGCTCACGCTTTTCTGGCTCTTCCTCGGCATCCGCCTCCCTCGCCTGCTCTATAAAGTGCTCATCGCGCTGCTGGCTGCAGCCGGTGCAGTTGGCGTTTGGTTCATCGCACGCAGCATTACATCGTGGAGCGCGAATGTTTGGCAGAACATCGCATCCGGCGCTGGCCTCGCCGTCGCCTCGATGTTTGTCGCGCACTTTCTCTGCAAATACATCACGCGCCTGCCCGCGTTCGTTCTGGCAAAGCCCTCGCGGATCCTTGTTCCGAGCACAATTGTGCTGCTGGCGTTATCAGCCGCCGCGCTCGCGCCAGTCGGACACATTATTTTCGACATCGACACCAAATCGCTCGAACCACGCGACAGCAACGCTGGTCACGCGATGCGCACGATCATTGCGAAGCTTCAGCGTAACGTGGAGCCTCTGCTCGTCGTTATCTCCGCCGATGATCCGGAAGTATTTTCCGAGCGCTGGGATAAAGCACAGAGCGCGTGGGCAGCACTCGTCGCCAACGGCGCCCTCAAGGCAGCAGCAACTCCCGCGTCCTTCGCATTTTCACCAAGCCGCATGGCCGCCAACGCCGCGCGCCTCCCCAAACTCGAAGCCACGCGCACCGCGCTCACCAGCGCCATCCAGCACGAGGAACTGAATCAAGCCACGTTCGCCAGCGCGTTCGGTTTACTCGACACCCTCTCGCAAGCAGCAGCAGGCGAACTCAGCGTCGTCGAGTGGCGGCGCAATCTCCCAACCAACAGCGCATGGTGGTTTCTCCTCGAACGCTTTCTCGGCAGCGACGGTCACACCGGCGTCGCATTCCTCTGGCCGCCGGAGAAAATCACCAACGCAACTCAAGCCGCCGCGCTTCGTAGTGCACTTGTTGTTCCCGGCGTGGAAACGAAAGTCTCCGGCTGGAGCTTCACGCTCGCGGAATTGGACCCGTGGGCTAAATACAAACTCAAAGAACTCACCTGCCTCATGGTCGGCCTGAACATCGTCCTGCTCTCCCTGCTCCTGCGTCAGGCACGCCCCGTCATCATCCTCATACTCGGCCTCGCACTCAGCGTCGGCGCGCTCTGCGTCACGTTGAAAGTCACAGGCATCGTGCTGAATCTTTTTAACGTCCTCGCTTTCCCGCTCGTCCTTGGCGTCGGCGTGGACTACGGCATCTACGTCGCGCTCGCCATGCGCACACCTGATCCATTGCGCGAACTCACCACCATCATAAAACCCGTCCTGCTCAGCGGACTCACCACCGTCGTCGGCTTTGGCTCGCTCGCGTGGGCGCAAAACCCCGCGCTGCGCGGGCTCGGGCTCCTCTGCGGCATCGGCGTCGGTTGGTGCATCCTTGTTACATTTCTATTTGTGCTCCCTGCCTGCGCGCTGGGCGCGAAAGCCAGCACACCTCGCGCGTAGTTCACCACCATGCCAAAACCATCCACCGTCCAAGCTCCCGCAGAACTTCTCGCCTATCTTTTCGACACGTGGCCGAACGAAAAGAAAAAGCAAATCCGCACGTGGCTAAAGTTTCAATCAGTCATGGTGAATGACCGCCCCATCACACAATTCGACCATCCGCTTTACCCCGGCGATGTCGTCTCCATTCGCACGGATCGCTTTGCAGCGCCACGCTCGGTGCTCGCGTGTGGCATCACCGTTCACTACGAAGACGCCGACATCATCGTCATCAACAAACCCGAGAATCTCCTCAGCATCGCGAGCGAGGCGGAACAGGAAAAGACCGCATATTTTCAACTCACTGACTACCTCCGCCAGGGCCAGCAAAAGGCCCGGGAGCGCGTCTGGATCGTCCACCGCCTCGACCGGGAAACTTCCGGGCTGATGGTTTTTGCCAAGACCGCGCAGGCGAAGGAAACGCTGCAAGCCGGCTGGGACAAAGCCGAGAAACGCTACGAGGCCGTCGTCGAAGGCCGCCTGCCCGAGGACAGCGGAACGATGGAATCCGATCTCAACGAAACGAATCCATTCAAAGTATTCAGCTCGCCGCCGACGGAATTCACGCGCCACGCCATCACGCACTACCGCGTCCTCGCCCGCAAACCCACGCGCACGCTCGTCGAACTCACGCTCGAAACCGGACGCCGCCACCAAATCCGCGTTCAACTCGCAGACCTCGGTCACCCCATCGTCGGTGACGAAAAATACAAAGCCAAAACCGACCCCGCTAAACGCCTCGGCCTCCACTCCAGCTTCCTGCGCTTCCCACATCCCGAAACCGGAAAAGAAATGAGCTTCACCTCCCCCCTGCCCAAAAAACTGGCGAGCCTTGTATGAGCCAAGCATCCACCTACTTTCAGCGCGCTCGACATTTTCGCGAAAGCTTTGCAATTTCTCGCCCGTGAAAATCACCACCCTCGCATTTGCTTCGATCTGCCTCGCGCTGCCGTGCGTTGCAAGCGAGCGTCTGACAAAAGAGGACGTTGAACGCGTCATCGGGCAGGCAGTTCATGCAGCACAGAGTCGTTCGCAAAATTCAGTGATAGCCGTGGTGGATCGGGAGGCGTTTGTGCTTGGAGTCTGGGATGTCGGCGGCGGTGCGCGACCATCGGACGAAGTGCTATCCGGGGCGATTGGGCGCGCTGGTGCTGCAGCTTTGCTCAGCAGTAATCAAAACGCTTTTACGACTCGCACCGCAGGATGGATCATTCAGCAGCACTTCCCACCCGGCGTGAAAAACACCCCGCCCGGCCCACTCGTTGGCGTTGGATTTTCCAATCTGTTTTACTCGGACGTGAACCGCATCAAACAAATCCCGACTGGATTTGATGGAAGCGAGCCCGTCGCATCGAACGTGTCGCCGGGAGCACGAGCGCCGGGCGTCATTTTCACCTCGCTGCAAGACAGCCCCGGAGGCGTGCCGCTTTATAAAAATGGCGAACTCGTCGGCGGCGTTGGCGTCACGGGCGACGGCTCGCCAACTAATCTCAGTGCGGCTGCCGCAATCATCGCAAACGAAACGCAGAAGGACTCCACGCCGGGATTCAAATTTGGTGCGGACACCGATGAGGAAATCGCGCTCGCCGCGCAAACCGGCTATCGCCCCGATGAAGACATCCTAGCCACCGATGTGCTCGCAGGCGGCGTGCGGCTCGCTTACACGGATAAACGTCCTGATGATTTCCCCGAAGCATCCGCTGACACACTCGGCAGCGTGGGTGCAGAGGTAGCCGACTATCCGATTCAAGACTCCCCTGCTCCGTATCCCTACGAGATCGCTACCTTCGGTGGTTTCGAGGGTGAGATTCGTTTCCCCATCCGCGCCGACCCCACGCCGGGAAGAATCGGGAAAGCCGCCCGATTGAGCGAGAAGGATGTGAGACGCATCATCACTGCTGCCGCTCTGCGCGCTCGGCGCACACGCGCAGGTATCCGCCTGCCGCTGGGCACTAGCGCGAAAGTATTCATCACCGTCGTAGGCAATCCGCACAAAGCAGGCGAGCCACCGCCAATTCTCGGCATCTTTCGCACCGGCGAGGCCACGATGTTTTCGTGGGATGTGAGCGCGCAGAAGGCACGCACCGCCGTTTTCTTCAGCAACTCTCAGCTCGCGCAAAGTTGCCGCACCGTGGGCTTCCTCTCGCAGAGTTTCTTTCCACCGGGATTGGATGGACGCCCCTTCGGCCCCTACTTCGGTTTTCAAGAAAGCGTGAGCCTCGGGCTAAACCCAACCACTGGCACATTCCCCGGCAACCCCAACCTTCCAAACGGCGTCACCATCTTCCCCGGCGGCTTCCCGCTTTATCGCAAAGGAATGCTCGTCGGAGCCATCGGCGTTAGCGGCGACGGAATTGATCAGGACGACATCATCGCCGCCAGTGGCGCATCCCTTTTTCCCACACCGCGCAACATCCGCGCCGACCGTTTCACCTACAAAGGCGCGCGCCTGCCCTACGCAAAATTTCCACGCGACCCCGCGAAATAAATCCAATGAGCGACCACTGCTGCCAGCACCACGATGAACCCGCCGCACAAAACGGCGTCGCAAATCCCGCCGTGCTCGACGCGCTCGGCCAGGATCCCACGACGGGCGAAGTCGTTCTCGTCATGTTCGAGCCGCGCCCGTGGGACGGCGGCGACACGCAGCTTTTCCAGCTTCAGGAAAAACTGAACTCCTACCTTTCCTTCGCCCTCGATGGCGAAATGGCCGAGCAACTCCCACAGCTCGCCGGTCGCCCCGTGCGCATCTCACTAGCGTGCGCCGAGCCGCCGCCCGAACCCGTCGTTTCGCTACTCGCGAAAGTGCGTGAGCAAATCGCCTTTCAAGGAGTCGGCCTGACCGTCGAGGGACTCAACGCAAGCGGAGGCGGATGCGGCGAAGGCTGCGGTTGCCACTAATTATGACAAACGTGACGACTGCGAAACACCCCCTTGACGTCCGTGCTACAAACGGCACGTTCAATTCGCAATGAACGAAGCCGATTCCAACCTCATGAAATCCTCGCGGCTCTATCAGCGCTTCCTCGCTGAGAAGGAGGAAATTCTCCGTCACAAGTGGTTCGAGAGTGAAAAGGCCGGCCACGATATCGGATTTGAAAAGGCGCTCCTCGACTGGATCGTCAACCACCGTGCCAAATGGCGCGCGGCAAAGCAGGGCGGCGCTTCATGAAATGAAACGCCATCCGCGCCTTTAAGAGCGACACTGCGAGGTCGCAAAGGAGCAAACATGAACCAACCACCAAGCCCAACC
>CAMBOD010000150.1 GCA_945868985.1 Prosthecobacter debontii
AAATCGCCGCCCGCAGCCGAGGCACCCCGCGCGTCGCCAACAACCTCCTCCGCTGGGTCCGCGACTTCGCCCAAGTCCGCGCCGGCAACCGCATCACCCGCGACGTCGCCGACGCCGCACTCACCATGCGCGACATTGACCTCGACGGCCTCGACGAAATGGACAAACGCCTCCTCGAAGCCCTCGTCCAGAAATTCGGCGGCGGCCCCGTCGGCATCAGCAGCCTCGCCGTCGCCGTCGGCGAAGACCCCGGCACCCTCGAAGATGTCAACGAGCCCTACCTCATCATGCAAGGCTACCTCAAGCGCACCAGCCAGGGCCGCGTCGCCATGCCCCTCGCCTACAAAAAACTCGGCCTCACCGCCCCAAGGCGCGAGGGGGAATTGCTGTAAATTCTTCCACCGAAGTTAGACATTGCGACAACGGCGATTTGATCGAATGCGTTTATCTTGGTGGCAAGCGAAGAATGCAATAACGCCACTCGTGAAAGGCCAGAACGCCATGCAGACAAAGTCGAATGGGCCGCGAAGGACGCCAGACAAGATGAAAATGATGCAGATGATGAGTGAAGCGATAAAGATGAGGAACGAACTGTAGAATGCGAAACAAAGAATCCGGAGTGGAAGGTGGCTAGTTGACGAACGGCGACTCCAGATGGCCCCAACAATCAGTGAAATGCCACTGGCGCAGAGGAGAAAAAAGATGTTAGCGGCGATCGCGAGCCCATCAATAAAGTCCAATGTTGCGAAGCCAGTCATAGCTTGATGCAAGCGAATTGAACCCTCGTTGGCAACCCGACAGCAGCGACATCTTACGCAGGGGCTAAACCAACGCACCGCGCTTAGGACTTACGTGTCTTGCGGCGAATGCCGTAGGCGAAAGCGTGGAGTAATAGCAGCGCCCCCGAGGCAAGCATGCCGAATTGAAAGGGATATTGGATGCTTGCGATTTCGTGAGCACCTTCATCTATCGTCGCGCCGGGCGGTGCCGATCCTAAAACGTCGTAGAACCGAAGATATGAGATGAGCGAGAAAACGATGAAAGGAGCGAGTGCTAAAAAGAAGGGTAATGCAAAAAAGCGCAGAACGCGTCCTCGAACGATAAGGCAGAAAAACAATACGACTGCAATGACCGCAAGTGCGGATAGAACGTGAGCAAGGGCGCCGAAAGACAGAAAGTCCTGCATGAAACCAAAAGGATTCCAAATTAGGGGCGTGGTGTGGTGCTCGTGATTCATTGGCTTCCGTTCTCAGTGGCCGAGTGCGACATAGCAGCGCCTATTTGCCTGCGTTGGTCGCAATCCGTTCGTGGTGCCTGATTCTTCGTATTGTTGCAAAGGAACCAAAGAGATACGCGACCGAGAAAGCGATGAATACGAAGAAAACTCTCCGGTAAATGGACAGGAAATCCAACGTGTCGTTATCCCAAGGGGGTAGATTGTCTGGAACTTGAAAAGCTTCAATGTAGCGCCACGGCTGAAACACCAAGAAGAGGCCAAAAAGGAGAACCATAGAAACATAGAAGGGCAAACGCCGCCTCCTCCAAAAAGCGACCACCACTAGAACAGCAATCCCGCACATTACCGCATAGAATATGCGCGAGCTATAAGCGGCTTGGACGATATCAAACATACCTAGACTGAAAGCATGGTGTGGAACCGCAGGGGTTCAGAGTTTTGGGATTCATTGTTCCGATGACTCCCACGGGAGAGCAAAACGCTCACGCGCTTCCCGGAGCGTGGACACATCGCCTAAATATTCTTTGCTCAGCACTGTTTTATCAGACCTCAGGTCTGTAACTTTAAGATGCAAAATCGGATTTGCCTCCGGCATCACTAGCCATTGGAGGGGATCCCGACAACTGTAGGAGTAGTCTGCACGAAAATGGCCATCTGGTGAATAGTCTGATCCAAGATGATGCTGAAAGGTGACCGCGAACCAAACGGCTATAACAATGAGCCAGAAACCAACCACAAGAATGCCCTTCCGTCTCCTCAGGACGACTTGCTCTGCGCGATTCATGGGATGTGGGAGTGCTGCAGGCATGGCGGGATGGGAGCGGGTTTGGGCTTCATTGGCAAACCGAGAGTGGAACGCCTACTTGCCTGCTTTTGGTTTTGGCACCGTAGTGCCTTCGTAGTGCATCTCACGCATCGTGAAGCCGTCCGCCGTTTTACTCATCAGGACAAACGACACCTCGACCGAATAGACGTTCTCGTCCATCAGAACCATCCGCAGCGTCGTGATGGGCGTCCCGTGTTTGAACGCGCGCTTCGAGCCATTTCATTAAGACGAAACTCTTATGGGAAGTCGGGGAGGGTGGCTTGGAGGATGGTGCGGATGGCGCGTTTTTCGGGGGTGGGGAGGTAGGCGTATTCGGGGGCGGGTTTGGTTTCGCTGAGGGCGGCGGCTAGGTGGCGGTGGATGCGTTGTTTCATCTCGGGCGGGAGGCCGGTGAAGACGGCGCTGTAGATCATGTAGCTGCAACGGTGGCGGAGGAGGCGGGTGTGGAGATCGAGGTCTTTGAGGGAGGTGCCGTCTTTGGCGGGGCGTCGGTTGCGGGCGAAGTCGGCGCGAAAGGTGGCTTCGCCCTCGATGCCACCAGCGGGGAGGGGGACTTCGTCGGCGAAGAGGATGTAGCGGGTGATGGCGCGGGCTTTTCCATCCAACTCGGCGCTCTGTTGCGGTGTGAGTTTTCCGCCGCTGGCGGCGAGGAGGGTGCGGGTGAGGTAGGTGGCTTCGACGACGCGGTTCACGAAGCCGACTTGGTGCTCGTGGAGGAGTTGGGGGAGGATGTCGCTGGTAGCGGCGGGGTAGCGGGCGAAGTCGAAGTGTTTGCCGGGCTCGATGGGTATTTTTTGCAGGACGCCGGAATTGTAGCGCCCGATGGCGTTGCCCCAGTGCTCGGCGATTTTGTGTTTGCCGGTGAGATACCAGCCGCCGAAGCGGTCGGCGAGGGGGATGCTGTGTCCGCTTTTCCCGATACGATACGCGGTGACGCTGCCACCGGCTGGGCTGGGGAGGACGGATTTGACGACGAGGCCGGGCACGTCGCCGGTGTCTTCCTTGGCGTGGCAATTCATGCAGCGGTCTGAGCGTTCGACGCGGACGGGTTGTCCGGCGAGAGGCAGGTCGAAGATGTAATAGATGCCGCCGAGTGCGGGATCGAGGGAGACGATTTCGATGCGGGCGCCGGGGATGTAGCCGATGTAGAGGTCTTCGCTGAAAAAGAGGGCGCGCGGATTTTGCGGGGTGATGAAGCGGAGCTGGAGGCTGGTGGTGGAAAAGACGAGCATCTGCGAGGAGGCGGGAACTTCGAGGGCTTTGAGCAGGCTGAGGAGGCAGGCGCGTTCGCTGGTGGTGTCGAGCGCGAGGCGTCCACTTTCGAGGTCGGCTTTGATGCGCGTGAAGCGGTCAGTGAGCGGGCGAGTCCAGTAGTCGTGCGGGGATTTTTCAAACGCGGTATATTCCGCCGCCGCGCAGGAGAGGCAAAGGGCGAGGAGGAAGATGCACGGTTTCATTTGGTGGATTCGGAATCGCAGATACACGCGGATGAATGCAGATGCAAAGGCGCGCGTGCGCGGGGTGGGTATGACCACGGAGTTGCGCGGATGTTCACGGTTGTGCGCGAAGATTCATATCTCTTCCATTCCTCCGCGCGCTCGGCAAGCTCGCTGGGTATGACTGCACGCACAACATTCCTCTCCATCATTCTCGCGGCCACCAATGCCTTTGCTGCGGAAACGGAATGGCCGCAGTTTCGCGGAGCGGAAGGGCAGGGGATTTCCGCTGCGACGAACGTGCCGCAGAAGTGGAGCGCGACGGAAGGTGTGGCTTGGAAAGTAGAACTCGCGGGGAAAGGATGGTCGTCGCCGGTGTTGTCGAAGGGGCGGCTGTATCTCACTTCCGCCGTGGGGGAGCCGGGACAGGGCGATGTGACTTTGCACGCGATGTGTCTCGATGCGAAGGACGGGCGCACACTTTGGGACACGGTGGTTTTTAATCCTGACGCGGCGACAACGGGATCGATCCATCGCAAAAACTCGCTCGCCAGCCCCACGCCCATCGTGACGGATGACAGGCTCTATGTTCACTTCGGCCACATGGGGACTGCGGCTCTCGATCTCGCGGGTAAAGTGGTGTGGAAGCAAAACGAGCTGAAGTATCCACCGCAGCACGGCAACGGCGGCTCGCCCGCGCTCGTCGGCGATGCGCTCATCTTTAGTTGCGATGGTGCGAAGGAACCGTTCGTCGTCGCGCTCGATGTCGCCACAGGAAATGTGCGTTGGAAAACGCCACGCAACACGACGGCGAAAAAGACATTCTCTTTTTGCACGCCGCTGCCCATTTCGCTCGGCGGCACCACGCAGATTATTCTCCCCGGCAGCGGAATTGTCGGCGCTTACGATCCGAAGGACGGGCACGAAATCTGGCGCGTTGCCTACGGAGAAGGCTACTCGCTGGTGCCTCGCCCGGTGTTTGCGCACGGGCTGCTTTTCATCGCGACGGGCTTCGACATCGCGAATCTGATCGCGGTTCGGCCCGAAGGCGCGAAAGGCGATGCCACCGCGACGAACATCGTATGGACGATCAAAAAAGGTGCGCCGTTGAGTGCGTCAGCGCTAGTAGTTGGCGACGAACTTTATTTCGTGTCCGACGCGGGAATCGCAACGTGTGCCGACGCCCGCACCGGCGATGTGCATTGGAGCGAGCGCCTCGGTGGTAACTATTCCGCGTCCCCCGTGCTCGCCGAGGGACGTGTGTATTTCCTCAACGAAACCGGCACGACGACGGTGTTGAAACCGGGGAAGAAGTTCGAGGTGTTGACGAAAAACGAACTCGGCGAGGCGACATTGGCGTCGCCAGTCGTGGCAGACGGCGCGATCTATATCCGCTCGGAAAAGCATCTGTGGAAACTCGGCGCACCAAGCTAAACGCTTGGTAAATATTTTTGCGGCAGGTTGTCCCAAATTTTCAAGCGCGTGCTATTTCACCGGCGTAACCAATCACACCAAAACACCAATATGAAAAAACTCAGTCTCATCCTCGCCGTCGCAATCGCACTCAGTGCACCCACTTTTGCCGCAGGCAAAGGCGGTAAGGCAGGTAAGGAAGGAAAAGGAAAGCAGGGTGGCCGCGCGTGCATGAAAGCCACGAAGGGCTTTGATACCGATAAAAACGGTCAAATTGATGGCAGCGAAGTCCAGGCGCTCAAGGACGCGCTCGCCGGCAACGCAGACCTCAAGGCTCTCGACAAAAATGCCAACGGGCAGATTGACGACGACGAAATCACTGCGCTGAACGCCAAGATGGGCAAGCACTGCAAAGGCAAGGCTGGCGGAAAGGGCGCAGGCAAAGGCAAGGGCAAAGGTAAAAAGAAAGATCCAGCGGCCTAGTCGAGAGGCTTGGCAGTTCAGGTCGGTTTTCTAGCTGTGAAATACGCTGAATGTGCGATTCATTCGACATGCCCATGCAAACGCACATGAAAATACTCAGCATCATTCTCGTGACCGCTTTCTCGGTCCCTATCTTCGCAGCAGACCCGGCGGCAGCCACCGATCCGCTCGCGACCGCCAAGGCCTTTGACAAGGACGGGAATGGCCAGATCAACGGCGCGGAGAGCCAGACGCTGAAGGAATATTTCACAACCACTGCTGTCATAAGGTCACTAGACACGAATAAAAATGGTGTTCTTGAGGATGATGAGGTCACGACGCTCAAAGAGGCATTCGCGTCCGCGATGAATATCAAGACGTTCGATACGAATAAAAATGGTCAATTTGACGACGGCGAAATCAACGCAGTGAACGCCAGTTTAAACAAACTGAAAGCCTCGGGCAGCGTCGCTGGAAATACTGGAAGCACGGGAGGCGATGTTGCCCCTCCCATTGGTTCCGCTTCGTCTTTAGGCCCGAAACCGGGACCTGTCCGTCCGATGAAAACGGCCAGAACCTTTGACGTGGATGACACGAATCAAATTGAAGGTGGCGAGGTTCAGGCGATCCGGAATGCTTTTGCGAACACCATCGATCTCAAGCCGTTTGATTTGAATAAAAACGGCACCCTGGATGATCCGGAAATCGCTGCGCTGAACGTAAGACTTGGCAAACCAAAGCCGGCTAAGCCCGCTCCGAAAATCAAGCTGCCAGTTGCGGAAAATAAACCTGCGGTAACTCCGGAGAATAAACCGAAGGATAATAAAGACGGCTCTTCCATCGGCGAACTCGCGCTGGCTGAAGTGAGAGCGTGCGATACCAATCACGACGGAAGGATTG
>CAMBOD010000151.1 GCA_945868985.1 Prosthecobacter debontii
GACATCCTCATAGACGGCACCGACAATTTTCAAACGCGCTATCTCACGAACGACCTCTGCGTCTTCACGAAGAAAGTGAACATCTACGGTTCCATCTTCCGCTTCGATGGACAGGCCACCGTTTTCGCGCCGCACCTTGGCGGGCCGTGCTACCGCTGCATGTTCCCCGAGCCGCCACCACCTGGTGAAGTGCCCACGTGCGCTGAAGGTGGAGTGCTCGGTGTGCTGCCGGGAATCATCGGCGTCATTCAGGCTGTAGAGGCTGTGAAGCTCATCTGCGGCATCGGCGAGCCACTACTCGGACGCCTCGTCAATTTCGACGCGCTCGCCATGAAATTCCGCGAGTTCAAACTGCGCCGCGATCCGAAATGCCCCGTCTGCGGCCCGAACCCCACCATCACCGACCTCATAGATTACGATCAGTTCTGCGGCATCCCGCAGGCACGTGCGAAACACGAAGAGGAAGCGAACGTCCCGCACATCACCGTGGAGGAACTCCAAGCCCGACTCGCTGGCGGCACACCATTCCGTTTTGTGGACGTGCGCGAGCCTTACGAGCGCGACATCTGCGGCCTCGAAAAAGCCACCCTCATCCCCATCGCGCAACTCCCCGCGCGGATGAGCGAACTGGACAGCGCCGAAGACACCATCCTCATCTGTAAAAATGGAGCCCGCTCCGCCCACGCCGTGAAAATGCTCCAGGAAGCCGGCTTCACCCGCGCATGGAACGTCGAACGCGGCTACGAAGCCTGGGCCGAGCGGATAGATACCAACTTCCCGAAATACTAACCTCTTGCACCAAGTCGTGCAGCAATGGCGGGGAGGCGTGTTTTTCCTCCTCGGTCCAAACGTTCAGGCGCACCTTGCCATTGATGCGGGCTTCGCGGAGGGTGCGGGGATGTTTTCTGTGATTGGTTTCATTCGATGGAAGTGCGCGGCCTTTTTGCTGGCCGTAGCGCTGCCGTGCGGGGCTGCCGATTCCACGGGGACGAAACCAAACACTGTGAACGCACCATTTACCAACCGACTCGCGAAGGAAAAATCGCCTTACCTGCTCCAGCATCAGCACAACCCGGTGGACTGGCTGCCGTGGGGGGCGGAGGCTTTTGAAAAGGCGAAGAAGGTGAACAAGCCCATCTTTCTGAGCATCGGCTACTCGACTTGCCACTGGTGCCACGTGATGGCGCATGAGTCGTTCGAGGACGAGGCGACGGCGAAGCTGATGAACGAGAATTTTGTGTGCATCAAAGTGGACCGCGAGGAGCGGCCGGACGTGGACAAGGTGTATATGACGTTTGTGCAGGCGACGACGGGCAGCGGCGGGTGGCCGATGAGTGTGTGGCTCACGCCGGACCTCGCGCCTTTCCTCGGCGGCACGTATTATCCGCCGGAGGATCGCGGTGGGCGGCCCGGCTTCAAGACGGTGCTGGCGCGTCTGGCGAAAGGATGGAAGGACGAGCGCGAGGGCATCGTGCAGCACGGCGCGGAGGTGGCGAAGCAGCTCGCGGAGTATGCGGCAGGCAGTGAGGCGAAGGCGGAGGCGCCGGGGCGTGCGAGTCTTTACGGCGGCTTGAATCAGCTCACGAAGCGCTTCGACAGCGAATACGGCGGGTTTGGTTCCGCGCCGAAATTTCCGCAGCCGAGCGGGCTGAATTTTCTCCTGCGTATGAGTGTGCGTCACGGTCTCGGCGCGACGCCGGAGAGCGAGGAGACGGATCGCAAGCGCGCACGGGAGATGACGCTTTTCACGCTCGGCAAGATGGCCGATGGCGGGATGCACGATCATCTCGGCGGCGGTTTCCATCGCTACTCGGTGGATACTTACTGGCACATCCCGCACTTCGAGAAAATGCTCTACGATCAAGCGCAGCTTGCGCGTGCTTACGTGGATGCTTTTGCGCTCACGCGTGATGCACGTTGGGAGAAAATCACGCGCGATGTGCTGGATTATCTGCTCCGCGATATGACGGACAAGGAGGGCGGTTTTTACTCCGCCGAAGATGCCGATTCGTTCCTCGAAGCGGGCAAGCCCGAGCACGGGGAAGGGGCATTTTACGTGTGGACGAAGACGGAGATTGATCACGCGCTCGGCGATGCGGCGGAGTTGTTCAATCGCTTTTACGGAGTGGAGAAGGACGGCAATGCACCGGCGGGAAGCGATCCGCTCAATGAGTTCAAGGGCAAGAACACGCTCATCCAGCGCACGACCATTGCGGAGGCCGCTGCGCATTTCAAAAAGTCCGCCGCTGAAATCGAGAAGTCGCTCGCTGCTTCGCGCGCAAAGCTGTTCGCGCTGCGTGCGCATCGCCCGCGCCCGCATCTCGACGACAAAATCATCACCGCATGGAACGGGCTCGCCATCTCGGCCTTTGCCCGCGCTGCGCAGGTGCTCGACGAGCCGCGCTACCTCGCCGCCGCGCAGGGGAGTGCGAAGTTCATCAAGGCGAAGCTCTGGAAAAATGGCGCGCTCATCCGCAGCTACCGTCACGAGCCGAGCAGCGTCGCCGCTTTTGCCGATGACTACGCTGCGCTCATCGCCGGGCTGCTCGATTTATATGAGGCGGACTTCGATACGAAGTGGCTCGCGTGGGCGCTGGAGCTTCAGGCGAAGATGGATGCTGATTTTTACGACAAGGAACACGGCGGCTATTTCCAGACCACCGCTGGCGCGCGCGACATGCTTTTCCGCAGCAAGGAGGACTACGACGGTGCGGAGCCCGCGCCATCGAGCATCGCCGCGATGAATCTCATCCGCCTCGCACAGATCACCGATTCCAAAGACCTGCGCGAGCGTGCGGAAAAAACCATCCGCAGCGCCAGCGACCAGCTCGCGCAAATCCCGAGCGCGATGACGCAGATGCTTTGCGCCGTGGATTTCTCCCTCGCAAAGCCGCGCCAGATCGTCATCGCCGGAGCGCCCGATGCCGCCGACACGAAAGCCCTCATCCGCGAGGTGAGCGCCGTTTTTTCGCCCAATCAAATCATTCTGCTCGCCGACGGCGGCGCAGGCCAAAAGTGGCTCGGTGAAAAACTCGACTTCATCAAAACCGCCGCTCCCGTGAAGGGCAAAGCCGCCGCCTACGTCTGCGAAAACTTCGTCTGCCAAGCTCCAGTCACAGATCCTGCGGAACTCCGCGCAATGCTCGCAAAATAGTAGTAGTCGCTCTCAGCCGGAACGATGCAGATGGAAGAGTGTGACTGGATGCGAGTGGGGTGCGCGGGGTAGCGCCTGCGCCCTCGCAGGCTGCGTCCCCGGCGCCCTCGCCGGGGCGATGTTTGCGGGCGCACAATTTGGCGGGGGCTTTCATGCTTTTGGATGTGGGTTCGCAATTTGCACGGTTCATTGTCGGCGAGGGCGCCGACAACAACACGCGAGGGCGCGTGTGCTACCCCGCACACTCTATTCGCAATTTCCTACCGCCTCGTTCCGAGTTTATCCGATGAGCGCCTTCACGACTTTGCCGTAATTGTCGGTGAGGCGGAAATCGCGGCCATTGTAGCGATACGTCAGCTTCTCGTGATCGAAGCCGAGGAGCGCGAGTTGCGTGGCGTGCAGGTCGTGGACGTGGACTTTGTTCACCACGGCCTTCGCGCCGAATTCATCGGTTGCGCCATAGGTCTGTCCGCCTTTCACGCCGCCGCCGGCCATCCATGCGACCATCGCGCGACCGTTGTGATCGCGTCCGGGGGCGTCGTTGCCGTTGCGATCCTTGGTCACGGTGCGTCCGAATTCTCCGCCCCAGATGATGAGCGTGCTGTCGAGCAGACCGCGTTGCTTGAGGTCTTTGATGAGCGCTGCTGCGGGCGTATCAATCGCGCCTGCCGTGCGAGGCAGCGCAGTCTCGATGCCGCCGTGCATGTCCCAGCCGCCGTGCTCGACTTGCACAAAGCGGACACCGCGTTCCACGAGACGGCGTGCGACGAGGAGCTTCGAGCCCATGTCGGTCTTGCCATACATTTCCTGAATGTCCGCTGGTTCCTTGCTCACGTCGAACGCCTCGGTCGCCTCAGTCTGCATCTTGAACGCCATTTCAAACGCCTCGATGCGCGCTTCGAGTTGCGCGTCCTTTTGCAGCGCAGCGGCGTGCATTTGGTTGAGCGACTTCGCGAGGTCGAGCTGGCGGCGCTGGCGCTCCTGCGGGGAAAATTGATTGCGGATATTGAGGATAATGTCGTCGAGATTCATGCCCCGCGAATAGTTCACGCTCACGCCCTGGTAGTGGCCGGGGAGAAAAGATGACTGCCGCCACTCGGGCCGCCCGCCGATGGTGACAAAGCCGGGCATATTTTGATTTTCCGTGCCGAGTCCATACACGACCCACGAACCGACCGACGGTTTTGGTAGCTGGAGCGAGCCCGTGTTCATGAAGCGCTGTGCGACTTCGTGCGCCGGGATGTCCGTCCACAGCGAGCGGATCACCGCGATGTCGTCAATCACCTCGCCGAGCTTCGGGAACACCTCAGAAACCTCCACGCCACTCTGCCCCATCTTGGTAAATTTAAACGGCGAGCCGTATGCGACGCCATCGTGACCGGGGATGCTCTTGCCGTCGAATTTCGCCAGCTCCGGCTTCGGGTCCCACGTATCCACCTGCGTCGGGCCACCCGATGCGAAGATGTGGATGATGTGTTTTGCCTTCGCGGGAAAGTGCGGCTGCTTGGGCGCGAGCGGGCCCAGCGCTTTTGCAGGCGCGGCTCCGGGCGCGAGTGCTGAGGCCCCTTCCGCAAAGGGATTGATGCCGAAGAGCGCCGAGAGGCTCATCGCGCCAAAACCCATGCCTGTGCGCATGAGCATATCGCGTCGCGTGAAGATCGGATCGGCGAAATTAGAAGAGTGTTCGCGGATGTATTTTTCGCTGAGGTTGGGATTGCTCATGGTGGTGTTGCGGATTGTTGTGACCAAAAGAGATATACGGCAGTCTGCCACGGAAACAATCCGTAGCAATGGTGATTCTATGGACTTTCTGTCAGGAGGGCACAGCTTGTGAAAAATTTCACAAATGGAGCTTGCCGCCGTTTTTGGAGTTCGTTTTAGTCTGTCCGCTGTGTCTCGCATGGCTGCCACATTCACTTTAACCATTCTCGCTCCGTTGCTCGCTTTCACGGGCTGTGAGAAGCGTGTCTCGGTGGAAAACATCGAGACCGTGAATCGTCAGCAGGAAGTGGCGGCGAAGCGTGCGGGGCGTTTGGAGCAGGTGCAGGAGGGGCTGACGATGAAGGAGGTGGAGAGTATTCTTGGTGCGCCTGACAAGGTGGCGCAGGGGAAGATCGGGGTGGAGGTGAAGAAGGATTTCGCTCTGACGACGTGGACTTACAGGCAGGATGGCAAGAAGATCGAACTGAGTTTCATTGATGGAAAGTTGCAGGGAAAGGTGCGGAATTTTGGAGAGAAAGTTGACCCGCAGGCACCGCTGCACATGAAGCCAGACGCGCAACCTGCCGAGCCGAAGAATTGATTTATGGATATTCCCGCACCATTGCTGGCGAAGATTGACGAGGCGATTTCGCACTATCCCGTGTCGAAGCGCTCGGCTTCGCTGCCGCTGCTGCACTTGTGGCAGGAGCATTTTGGCTACGTTTCGGACGAAGGCGTGGCGTGGATTGCGAAGAAGCTGGAACTGCCGCCGATCAACGTGCTGGAGTTGGTAACTTTTTACCCGATGTTCCGTCGTCAGCCAGCGGGTGCGACACACATCCGCATCTGCCGCACGCTGAGTTGTGCGCTGGGCGGTGCGTATGAATTGCGTGAGCGGGTGGCGAAGGCGGCGGGGATTGATTTGGAGGCGTTTCTCGAAGGGCAAAAGAAGACGACGGAACACGGACATCCGCATAATCCGGGGCATGGAAACCCGATTGCGGTTTCGCCGGATGGAAAATTTTCGATGGAGTTTGTGGAATGTCTCGCGAGCTGCGGCAGTGCACCCGTGGCGATGGTGAATGATAATTTCAAGGAGGCGATTGACCTCAATAAAGCCGCCGAGCTGCTGAGCGTGACGAAGAGCGATGCGACGACGCCGAAAGTCCTGCCTGCGCACCCGCGCGAAAAGCGCATCGTTTTCAAAAACATAGACGTGCCGGGATACACGCCGGACGTGGAGTGCTATCTCAAGCACGGCGGCTACGCGGAGTTGAAAAAAGCGCTCGCGATGAAGCCGGAGGAGATCGTGAACGAGGTGAAAAAGAGCGGATTGCGCGGACGCGGCGGCGCTGGTTTCCCGTGCGGTGTGAAGTGGGGATTCATCAAGCGCGGCGGGC
>CAMBOD010000152.1 GCA_945868985.1 Prosthecobacter debontii
TCAATCGAATTCGTGTCCCATTCTCCATCCACATAACTTTCGCCAAATCCAACATCGCCATAGAGCACGCAGCGTTTGAAAAAGGCCGCGTCGCGAACCTTGATGACGGCACTAATTTCCGCGCCGGGCGTGCCGATGGTATGCGCTCCGCCGCCGGGCAGTTCGATGCTTAGACAGCCCGCAGTCATCTTGCGGAGCGCGTCGAGAACGATGCGCTGGTAGAGTGCCGGGCGTGCGCTGCTGGAAATTTCAGCCGAAGATGCAAGGCTTTCGTTCATGGTTTCTTAGCTGCGATGGAAACGTGCGGACGAAGCACATCGCGCTGGAGTTCAGGATTTGCGGACTTGCGATGGAAGGGTATTTTTTTCAGCCACAGCCGGAAGGCGTGCCAGTGGATGAAAAAGATGACCTTCAGCGTGATGAGCGGATATTTCAGCGTGAACCACAGCAGGCGCGCAGTGGTGAGTGGTGCGCGCTTTCCGGTAAGCGCGCTCAGCAGCACGCGGCGCTCGCCCGCGCGGTCGTCAATGTGGATGTCGAGCGTCTCGCCGGGGATGCGAAGTTTGAAATCGAAAGCGAGATCGAGCGCGGAGAACGGCGAGACGTAAAAGTGTTTCGGTGTGATGAGCCTAAAGTTCCCCTCGCTGCCGCGCTCACGGAGGAGGTAGGGCTTCATCTCGCGGAAGGTATTGCCGACTTCCACGACGGCGCAGAGCGGAGTTCCAACTGCATCCGAGCAAAAGTAGAACGACACGGGATTGAAAATGTAGCCGAGCACGCGAGGTAAAGTCACAAGCAGAATACGCCCGTCTGCGGGGAACTGGATGCCGTTCTCCGCAAGATAGGCGACGAGGTTTTGCTTCGCGGATTTTTTTTCGCCGCCTGCGAGCGTGAGATGATCGCGGTCGCGGAATGTGTAGAGGTTCCAGCGGTTGAGGCTGAAAAATGGGAGCCGCTTCGCGAACGTTGGCACTTCATCGAGATCGAGCGCGAACATGAAGATGCGGTAGCTGAAATGGTGCTCCTTCGGCTCCAGCCGATGGTGCATGACGGAGCACTCGTAGAGGCAGGAATTCATGACCATATCGGCTCGCCGGTGACTGCGCGGGCACATTCCAGTGCGCTGGTGAAGCCGTCTTCGTGGAAGCCGTATTTGAACCACGCCCCAGCGTAGTAGGTGGTCTGGTCGGGCGCGATGCGATTGAGTTTCGGCAGTTCGCGCTGGGCGGCGATGGCGGGGAGATTGAAAAGCGGATGCTCATATTCGATGCGGCGCAGCACACGTTCGGGCGCGATGCTATCGTGGCAGTTTAGTGAGACGAAGTAGTCTGCACGGTTGGAAACACCCTGCAGGCGATTCATCCAATAATGCGTGCTCGGCGCGCCGTCGTCGGCGATGCGGTAGTTCCACGATGCCCAGCAGCGGCGGGTGCGCGGCATGAATGAAGTATCGGTGTGAAGCGTTGCGGTGTTCGGCTGGTATTTAAAATTGCTGAGCAGTCTCTTCTCCTCATCGGTGGAATCTGTGAGCAGCGCGAGGGCTTGATCGGCGTGGCAGGCGAGGATGATTTTATCGAACTCCGTCGCGGCTCCATCTGTCGCGAAAACTTTCGCCTTCCCTGACGCCCGCTCTACCCGGACGGCTTTTTGTTTTAGCAGCACCCGGTCACGAAACGGCGCGGTGATTTTTTCCACATAGGATTTTGCGCCGCCCGTCACGGTGAACCACTGGTGCTGAGTGTGAAGTCCTAGAAAGCCGTGGTTGTGCCAGAAGCGCAGTAGCGTCACAGCGGGAAACTCAAGCATCGTCTCCGGCGGCGTGCTCCACACGGCGCTGCTCATGGGGACAAGGTAGCGTTCGAGGAAATCACCGCCGTAGTCTCGCGCGGCGACGTAATCGCGCAGGTTCATTTCAGCGAATTTCGGATCGTCGAGTGCAGCGATGGCTTCGCTGTTGAAACGGTTAATTTGCATCAGCATCCGCCAGTGACGCAGGTTCAAGAGGTTGCCCCGCTGACCAAAAAGTAAATTGAAGCTGCCGCCGTTGTATTCGAGTCCACTCGGCATGTGCTGCACGCTGAAGGACATCTCGGTATGTTTTGTCGCTACATCGAGTTCGCGAAAGAGCCGCGTGAGATTTGGGTAGGTCGCATGGTTGAACACCATGAAGCCGGTATCAATAGGCACGGCGCGGCCCGCTTCGTCCACAGTGATCGTGTTCGTATGTCCGCCAACGTAATCGTTTTGCTCGAAGAGCGTGATGTCGTAGTGCTCGTGGAGAAAATGCGCGCAACCGAGGCCGGCGATTCCTGTGCCGATGATGGCAAGGGTTTTCACGCGCCGGGGCTTTTTTTTGCCGCATCCTGTGCTTCCGCGTAAATGCTCGCGGGGACGGGTTTCAGATCCCAAATAAGACCGAGCTGGGCGAGGAGTTTGAGCAGGTAGTAGCTCACGTCTATTTCCCACCAGTAAAATCCCTGCCGTGCCGTGCTCATGTAGCGATGGTGATTATTGTGCCAGCCTTCGCCGAGCGTCACGAGCGCAAGCAGGAAGCTGTTCCTGCTGTCGTCGGATGTCTCGAAGCGCTTGCTGCCAAAAACATGGGCCAGCGAATTCACGCAGAGAGTTGCGTGAAGCAGCACAACCGTGCTGACAAAAAATCCCCACACAAAAATCTGCAGGCCGGATGTGCCGAGTTGCGGGCAGAAAGTTTCGAGCAAGAATCCGAAACCATATAGCAGCACTGCGAATATCACCGGCACCACAAGATCGAAGCGATTCAAGAAAACCAGTTCGGGATACTTTGCGAGATCGTTCACGCTCCGGTAATCGGTGGGGAAGTTTTTGCTCGTCGTCATCCAGCCGATGTGCGCCCACCAAAAGCCGCGCAGCCCGGGGGAGTGCGCGTCTTCCTCTTGATCGGAATGTTTATGGTGGTGCCTGTGAACCGACGCCCACCACAAGGCCCCGCGCTGCACAGCCGTGTTGCCCAGCACCGCGAAGAGGAACTGCACCGCGCGGCTGGTGCGAAACGCCTTATGCGCAAAGTAGCGATGGTAAAACGCGGTGATTGCAAACATCCGCACAAAGTAGAGAGCCGCCGCGACCGTGACCGCCGTCCAACTCCAACCGACGGCCAGCACGAGCAGGCAGCCCACATGCAGGAAGACAAACGGCAGTGCTCTCTGCCATTCAAAACGATCCGGCATTGCACGTGCCGCGTCAGGGCCGCCGGGGAAGTAGTCCGAATCGAACCATCGACGGATCAAAGCGAGACTCGAAGCAACCCAACTGGCAATTGAGGATGTTTTTTTGCGGTTCAAAGTGTTCAAAGTAAAAGCACTTGAGAGGCTATCTGAAGCCGTTGTTTTCGCAAAGCGTTTGTAAGGTGTTTTTGGTTACGTTTAGTGAGCGGTGGGCGCTTTTGGAGGAATCTGCGGCACCTTCACGAAGCGGTTGGTGTCATATCCTTGCGCAGCGAGCCGTTTGATTAGCTGGCGATATGTTGCTTCAGGCAGTGTTTTTTCCCTCGCCATAATCCATCCATAGTTCCGCGAGGGATGCCCCACGACCGTCCAGCGATACTGCGGGTCGAGTTCGAGAATTAGATAAGGAACCGTGACTAGGCCGAAAAATCTGACCCGCCATTCCGCGTTCGTTTTCGTATCATACACCCACGCCAGCGCGGTGAATTTCTTCTGTGGCGCATCGAATGAGCCCTTGCGGAATACGAACCAGTTATCCATCCGCCCATCGGCCCTCAGTCCGTAACTTTCCACGGAGTCCACACAGTCTTTTTCAGCAAAATAGGGGATGTTTGCAATCACTCGCCAGTCGCCGACGTAGCGCTTGATGTCCACATGCGCTACCGTTCGTAGCGGCTTGGTTTGAGGCGTCGCTTTCGTCGCGCAGCCCACGAGTGAAGTGCTGAAAAACAGTGAAGTTAGCAGACAAAAAACTCGTGTGAGGAAATGCGGTTTTCTGTGCTGCCTGTTTTGGGATGAGCTAGGAACAGTCATGGATGGTTTTGATTATCAGATTATACGCCCGAGCGGCTCTCTTGGATGCATTGGGCGTGAGAGCGATTATTGTGTCGAGATTTTCCGCTAAATGAAAGCCCGTGGCAAGGAGCGCAGCGCGAATCAGTGCCGAGCAGCGGCGGATCAACTCGGGGACTTGGTGCGCTGGGGAACGATGGGATTCGATACGGGCTGGCGTCTCCGTGCGGAAAGTCGGACTCCGCGCTACACTACGCGGCTGGATGAATTGCCGACAGCGTGGGCGGCTTGAGCCACATGATCATAGGATAAAATCTGTGTCAGTGGGTGAGGGTAGTTGTCACTTTTGAATTAAATTTACACAATATCCCTCCCGAAAGGAGTCAGAGCCAGCCCGGCCAGCTTGAAATGTTGCAGGGCAAACGGAATTCCAACGATTGTTACGGCGAACAGCACACCAAAAGCCAGGTGCGTCAGCGCAATCCAAATTCCACCGATGAGAATCCAGATGATATTCATCAGCCTGGAGATGCATCCCGTATTGCCCGGTATTGATCTGATTTCTGAGCCAAATGGCCATAGAGCAAGCACTGCGAGTTTCAGAGTTTGAAGCCCGAAAGGTATTCCAATAATAGTCACCATTAAAATGATACTCGCAATGAGGTATTCGATGGAAATCAGGATCCCCCCGAAAATCAGCCAGATGATATTTCCGAGGAGTTTCATATTTTAGTTACGCGTTTTTAGCTCCTGTTGGGAAATCGCTTTCGCGCCCGCTGCTTCGAAAACAGTCTATACAAGTGCTGGCGTCGGGGAGTGGGAAGATTTTTGCGAAGCCGGGCACGAGGACTGAGTAGATCGCATACACTTCGTGTATTCGTTGAGGCATCTGCGGGCACGGCGGAACTGTTTGCGCAGAAGAGCGAACACACGCCTTCTTCCCCTGCGCTCCACTTTAACTCGTTTCGGGGGTAAGCCAGCTGAATGTTGATTGCGTATGCATTCCTACTCATCTCGTTGATGGAAAAAGCATTCGATGATGTTGCAAACCTCGCACGGGTTTCCGGCTTTTTGCACGCTGGTTTGGATTCGGAGTTTGGTCACGCCGTCATCGGTGTGTTGCACGATGAGATCGCATCCGCAAGGCTGAGCGTGCTCGTGAGCGATACGCTGAATCTCCCTAAGAAATGCGTCTTGCGGCACGGGTCGTTGGGCACATAACAGGGTGAGTTTCTTCACTGCGGAAGCCACCGCTTCTCGCTGAGCCTTGCATGTGAAGGGTGGGCCGGTATCCAGATGTTTGGCCTTTTTGGTTTTCATGTGGAGCGGACTAGACTTTATGGCTGCCCTCCTTGTGGGCGCGGCGTTTTTTGAAAAGGGAAGCGGTGTTGTTTGGAGGAGTGATATGCCACCCCCGCGCACCACGACTGCGGAGGCTGACGCGATGGCTGGGTGGTTCGCATTTCCTTAGGGTATTCCTTGAGGGAGTCGCCTGCAAGCGGGAATAAGCCCTCATACCGTATTCCACAACGGCTTCAAATCCTCATCCTACTTAGGGAGCCAGCGATGGGATTCGAACCCATGACCTGCGGTTTACGAAACCGCTGCTCTACCACTGAGCTACGCTGGCGTTGAGGGGCGGCGTATATCGGCGAGTGGGCCGAAGTTGGCAAGCGGTTTGTCTGCAAATGGGGCGCTTACTGAAGAGAAAGGAGTTTGCGCTGCTGAATTCCCAATAGCTACGGGAAAAGATCACCGAGCAGCGCGGCGAGGCGGTGACCGGCTAGGACGACGCGGCGTCCGGCGATGGCGTTGCATTCGTGGATGAAATCCGGGGTGAGTTTGTGGACGGTGGTGTCGCGGGGGTGTTCGCCGGGTGGGTAGGCTTTCGTGCAACCGAGGATGTGGCTTTCTTTCGCCCATGCCTCGGCGTCGCTTTTGACTGCAAGCTCGGAGAGGGAGTTTTTCGGGAAGCGCGCGATGAGTTTTTTGGCTTCCTCGGCGATGACTCCTTCTCCGGGGGCTTTGGGGCGGACATTCGGCTTGGGGCATATCCATTGCTCGACGACAAGACGGCCATCGAGGTCGAAGCGGAATGCTTTGTCCCAAAACGAGTGGAGATTTGCTTTTGTTCCGGGCCAGAGATCGGTGAAGGGCACGCCCATGATGAGGTAGCCGTTGCCGCCGTGGTCGTCCCAAGTTGTGGCGTGGAGCGGCTGATGAACGTCGCCGATCCAGTGAATGAT
>CAMBOD010000153.1 GCA_945868985.1 Prosthecobacter debontii
TGTTCAGGATTTGCGTAGATGCCCATTGTGGGGTCGAAGAGATCCGGCAAATCCATCACTAGCGAAATGGTGGGGATGCTTTTCAAGTCGCTGCGAAAAGTGGGGCCGTAGGTCGGCGAGTTCACGATGCGTGGGTCCATGCCGTAATCCACGATGTGATTTCCCCATGATGACGGCCATCCATCGGGAGCTTGTCCATTGAGCGATTGCTGCTGCACATCGGCGAGAAATACATAGCTGCGAGTCACGCTCACCGAAGCTAGCGCGCCAGCCTTGAACGTAGCAGCACGAACAGCGCTCGTTTTTGAGATTGAAATTGGTGCCAAATACTCGTCGCCATGCGTGTCCGTTGGAGCCGAGCCGTCGAGAGTATATCGGATGACAGAACCCGGAGTCGCGCTCGTGAGCGTGAGCATAAAGGGAGCATTTACAAAACCGTGGCGCTTGCTGAAAACAGGAGCACTCGCGACGGACGTGAATGGTGTGGAGTTCGCAGCGCCCGGAGTTGGCGTCGTGAAATAACGGGCGCCCGCGCCAAAAGAAATGCCAGGGTGCTGCGCGGGAAACGTGAGCGCGCTGACGGGCGTGCCGTCCGGCCTCGTGAGCGCGAGATATTCGCCATCCGCCGCAAGACTGAAATTTGCGTGGAGTTCCTGCCCCGCCGCACGCCGGTTTTTTCCTGAAGCAATAACGACGAGGTAGCCGCCAGGTGGGATATTTACGCCGGGGAAAGTCCACTTTTTCGGAGCACCGTCATCATCCGTAAGGTGCCAGCCAGTCAGATTGACGGCTGCGGAACCGGAGTTGTGGAGTTCGATCCAATCGGGAAAATCTCCATCGCCATCGGACAACACCTCCTGACCGGCGGCCATGAGTTCGGAGATGGAAACATTTTGCGCTTCCGAAGGAGGGGCAAGGAACGCAAAGACTAAAATAGCGACAAGGATCTTGAACATAGTGGTTTGGCGGGAACGGGAGGATATTGGTCAGTTCCAGACGGAAGGCAACGATACGGAGGGTGTAAAAATTAGACTGGCACGAAAATGTTTTGTCCCGACCCGCCTGTTCCTGCGAACTTGCAGCGTGCCCGATTTATTTGACGATCTATTTGCAATACCCGCGCCTACCCCGCCGACGGAGATTGCGCCTGCAAAAACGGAACCGCGTATTTTTTCCGTTGCAGAGGTGACGCGGGCTGTGCGCAGTGCGCTCGAAGCGGCTTTCGAGGAAGTGTGGGTGGAGGGCGAGGTGAGTAATTTCCGGCAGCAGGCGAGCGGGCATCAGTATTTCACGTTGAAAGATGCGGACAGCCAGCTCGCGTGCGTGCAGTTCGCGCGCGGCACATGGCGCAAGGCTGTGCAGCTCGCCGATGGGATGCTCGTGCAGGCGAAGGGGCGTCTCACAGTCTATGAAGCACGCGGACAATATCAGCTCGTAGTCAGCCTCGTTCAAGCGGCGGGCGCGGGTGCGCTGCTTGCAAAATTTGAGGCGCTGAAGCGAAGGCTGGCTGCGGAGGGATTGTTCGACGCAGAGAGAAAACGGGAGCTGCCAAAGTTTCCGCGCACACTCGGAATCGTGACTTCGCCCACAGGAGCAGCGCTGCGCGACATGCTGAATGTGCTCGCACGGCGCGCACCTTGGCTGCGGGTGATCGTGAGCCCGGCCCGCGTGCAAGGCGATGGCGCGGCAGCGGAGATCATCGCCGCGCTCGATGATCTGAATACGCTCGCAGCACGCGGCATTGCGCCGGTGGATTTGATCGTCCTCGCGCGCGGCGGCGGGAGCATCGAGGACTTGTGGGAGTTTAACGACGAGCGGCTTGCACGTGCGATTGCTGCGTCGCCGCTACCGGTGGTCTCAGCGGTTGGCCATGAAATTGATTTTACCATCGCAGATTTCGTAGCCGACCTGCGCGCACCCACCCCCAGCGCGGCTGCGGAACTCGTGGTGCCGGACACGGCGGAGCTGCTGAGGATGCTTGATCAACGCGACGCTTTTTTCCGGCGCCACGTGCTAGCAGCGCTGGAGTCCGCAAAAACACAACTCGGTGGGCTCGCCCGAAGCGCATTGTTCCGCGAACCTGCACAGCGGGTGGAGCAGGCTATCCAGCGAGTAGATTCTGCAGAGCAAGCGCTGGCACGTGCAGCACAGGCACAGCTCGCGACACTCAAACAACGCGCGGACTCTCTCACAGCGTCATTGCGACAGCATCGCCCGGATCAACGGCTCGCACTGCTACGCCAGCACCTCGCTACGTTCAGCACGCAAATCAAAGAACGTTTCGCACGACAGATTGCGACCCGGCGTGAGCGACTGACGCGCACCGTGGACGTGCTGCGATTGCTTTCGCCAAAACACACCTTGAAGCGCGGCTACAGCGTTACGACAAATACCGATGGAAAATTGCTGCGCTCCGCAAAAGACATCATCGAGGGCACTCTGCTCATCACCGAGTTACGCGATGGAAAAGTCACCTCGGTCGTCAGCAACTCCGTGCCCGACAAGAAAGTGAAACCCAAGAAGCCGCCCGCGTAGTTTACGGCAGACGCACGTGAACCGCGAGCCCCTGCCCGTAGGTGCTCTCCGCACTCACACTGCCGCCATGCGCCTGAGCGATGTGTTTCACGATGCTGAGGCCGAGGCCCGTGCCGCCGAGTTCCCGGGAGCGCGCTTTGTCCGCACGATAGAATCGCTCGAAGATGTGAGGTAAATCAGCGGAAAGAATCCCCTGCCCTTCATCTTTTACCCAAAGGTCCACCATGTCGTTCACGAGTGCGGCACCGAACGTAATCGTGCTGCCCTCCGGAGTATATTTGAGCGCGTTGTCGAGGAGGTTGTTGAAGACTTGTTCGAGCCGCATCCTGTCGCCCTCAATGACTGGCAGAGCCTCGGCGATGTCGAGACGCAGCGTCACTTTCTTTTTTCCAATGCGCACAGCCCAGTCGCGCGCCAATTCACGGCAAAAATTGGCTACTTCCAGCGTTTCGATTTCCATTTCGTGCTGCCGGGCCTCCAGACGCGCGAGAATGAGGAGGTCTTCGACGAGCGCATTCAAACGATGCGAGTGCTTGGCGAGAATTGCGAAAGTCTCCTGACGATCCTCAGCCGACATGTCCGGAGCGTCCTGAAGATTTTCCACATAGCCTTGGAAAATGGCGAGCGGTGTCCGCAATTCGTGCGAGACGTTGGCGACAAATTCGCGGCGCACCTGCTCAAGTTGCGTGAGACGCGTAATGTCACGGAACATGACGAGCGCGCCTGCCTCGCCTGTCGCGTCACGCATCGGAGTGACGTTGACAACGAGCATGAGCGGCGGCTTGCGCCCCGCGATCTCCAGTTCGCTCTCCTGCGGTTCACCGGTTTTCAATGCCGTAGCAATCATCGTATCCACTGCCGGCTCACGGAGCGTATCGAGCACGGGCAGGCCCAAAACATTTGCGGGCAAAGTGAAAAGTTTACGCGCAGCGGGATTTGCCAGACGAAGCGTGCGGCGACTGTCCGCCACGAGCACGCCCTCCTGCATCGAGGACAGGATGATTTGCAAATTGGCTTCGGCGAGTTCGCGCTGACGACGGAGGTGATCGAGTTCTTTTGCGATTAAAGCCGTCTGCTGTCCGTGCTCTGAAAGCGCGCCCACGATTTGAAAATCCGCCGGTTCGCGCCCGCGAGCGATGTCATTGAGAAGCGACTCCAGCTTATCGGCACACTGCCTGAAAAAAATCTCCCGTCCAACCCACGCGAGCAGTGTGATGACGAGAAGTATGCCGAAGAGCCATGACATGAGGGCAGGAGCTTAGCTGGACGCGGGAGTTTTTCCCGCAAAAAATCAACCCAAGTCGATCATGCGGTATCCGAAACCGCGAATGGTCTCGATGGAGTCCGCAGCCTTGCCGAGCTTTTCACGGAGCCGACGGACGTGCGTATCCACGGTGCGCGTATCAATGGAACTCTCGTAGCCCCACACATCGTTGAGCAATACGTCGCGGCTCTGCACACGCCCACGTCGCTCAATGAGGGTGAGCAGCAACTTGAATTCCGTGGCCGTGAGAACGAGCGTCTTCCCGCGCACTTTCACCTCGTGGCGAGTGCGATCAATGAGGATGTCGCCATGCTTCATGACCTCGGCCGCAGTGACCGGACCTGCTCCGCGACGCAGCACGCTCTGCACACGCAAAACGAGTTCGCGCGGGCTGAATGGCTTGGTGAGATAGTCATCCGCACCCAGTTCAAAGCCGAGAATGCGATCCACTTCCTCAGCCTTTGCTGTGAGCATCACGACGGGGATGGCTTTTGTCGCAGGATCTGATTTCAGAGCCTTGCATACCTCGGTGCCGGACATGCCCGGAAGCATGAGATCGAGCACGATGAGCGCGGGGATTTCGGACCGCGCTTTTTCCAGCGCAGTCGGGCCGTCGGCAGCCTGAAGTGTGCTGAAGCCAGCTGCCTTGAGTTTGTCACAGACGAGGTTGAGCACATCTGCCTCATCGTCTGCCACGAGGATTTTTTTACTTTGTGGTTTTGTCATGAAATCCAGCGGCACTCTGTGATTCCAAGCGCACGGGAGCAAGGGAACACTTGTCACAATCCTGCAAACGTATCCGTCACACGTTTGTAAAACTCGTGTCACCAACCTCTGTTAATCTTTTGGCAGCCGCTGGATGGCGGTTTCGAGTTCGGCGAGCACTTTGGCACCCTCCTTTGGCAGATGCCCGCTCGCTCGCAAAGCCTGGAGCGTCTTTCGTCCTGATTGAAAATGACCACGTGCTTCCGCGCTCGAGTTCACGTTTGATGCAAGTGCGCCGAGTCGGCGATAGAGGATGGCGAGTTCGACCACCGAGCTATGATCGTTGGCACTAATTCGGACGATTTCCTTGGCCGACTCGATGGCTAGTTCAAAAACATCAAGCGCCTCCGAATAGTCATTTGCGACCAACTTGTTTTCCGCAAGGCGGATCAGCCGGTTCCGTTTACTGGTGAGTTCAGATCGTTTTTGCGTGATTACTGGGTCTTCGATGGGGATATCCACCTGCGGAGGAGCAGCAGGCTCCGAATGGGCTGCGGGCGAAGGCTCCGAAGGTGCGGGTTGCGGTGCGCTCTCGATTTTTTCCGATGGAGCGGCGGTCTCGGCGGATGCTGGTGGAGCCACGGCAACTACCGCCGTTTTTTCGACTGCAACGGCGACAGCTTCCGGGGCGGGAGACTGCGGCGATGGCACGGGTAAGGATGCCGGCAGTTGCAAAGGCCGTGAAGCGGGCGCGGGCCAGAACGCAAGACAGCCGAGCGCGGCAAGCGCGGCGATTCCACAGAGTGCTACAGGCCAGCGCGAATATTGCGGCGCAGGCTCCGGCGCTGCGACGGCAAATCTCGGCATGGGCGTGGGGTTGGGCTGCGGCATTGCCATGTGCTGCTGCGTGCCATGTAAAACACGCTCGCTGGGTGAGGCGCGAATGACGACGCCGAGTCCCGCGAGTTGGGCTACTTCCACTTCGAGCATCGCGGCAAAAAGTCGTGCACGAACTTCAGCAAGACTGGAAACACCGAGCCGCGCATCCACCACCAATGGTTCGTCGCGTCCGGCAGTCGCAAAGGCGTTGTTTTCAAAACGCCATTGAAGCCACTTCGGAAGCCACTCGCGGTCGTTCTCGACTCCAGGCTCCGCGGAGGGAGAGGCGGGCTCGCCTTTCACCACAAGTGCAACGATCCGCTCCTCTCCGCCCTTCGCCTTGAACATACGCATGTGCTCCTGAATCACATCTGCACGCGCAGAACTCGGCGAGACGACGATGATGAGATGCTGAGCCGTCTGAAGTGTCTCAAAGTAGTTTTCAAGCTGGAGGGGATCCGCAGGATCGGGTGAGACGGAAAAGCGCTCGGGATATGGCAGTCCGTCGCGGCTGGGCTTGCCGTGCAATGTCCGTGGCACACGTTCTCCATCGAACTCACGATAAAGCCAGTCGCACCAGCAGGCATCCTCGAAAATAAAGCTCACCACAGCCCAACAACGACTCGCTTCAGGCGCAGCCGTAACGGCAGCGACAGCAGACTCCATATGCTTGGGACTCGATAGGACTGGCGGCATCACGCCTGATTAAGCAAATCCGGGGCCAAAAACACCGCCACTCCGCGCTTGCGCGAAGCGGCCTCGCAAAGCAGACGTGCAACTTCAAAAAGACGGGTTTCCACAGCTCT
>CAMBOD010000154.1 GCA_945868985.1 Prosthecobacter debontii
CTGTCTTAAGAATGTCACTGGCTGCGGCTAATTTTTCCCCTTGTGATGCGTATCACCAGTGCGTAGTTTCAACATTAAATCCCGTCTATGAATTTCCGTATCGCCATCACGCTTCTCGCGGCTTTGTTTTTTTTAAGCGCTGCGACCCATGCGTTAGTTACAGCACCTGAAATCGTCTCGGCGAAATCCCGCGTAGTCCGAGTGAAGGTGCCGGCGGGGTTTGAAAGCGTGACTTTGCAACATAGGGTGGCGCGGCGCGGCCAACCTTGGGAGACACTCGCAGTAAGCAAGGCGAAGGCTATAGGGGATCGTATCGTTTTCAGAATCAAGAAGCCGATCCCACGTCGGATGCTGCGTGTTCTAGGCACGCGACCGGGGCAAGTGCCCTCCAATTTCCTCACAGGAATCAGTGATTTCCTACCGCCGGAAGGTGCGCCTTCGCAAAACATCTCGCTCGGCACGACTACTAGTCTTTCTGGCGGCGGTCTGGCGCTCGATAGCGGTGCAGTTACGAGCGTAGCGAAGGCTTCCGACGGTGATGCCGCGCCGCGCTCGGTCGTCGAAAGTGATATTTGGAAACTGAGCGGCGACCGCCTTTATCTCTACAACCAGTATCGCGGCCTGCATGTGCTCGACGTGGCAGAACCGGCAAAGCCCGCACTGCTTGGGACGCTGTCGCTGCCTGCTTCGGGTGAAGCTCTTTACGAGCTGGCGGATGGCCATGTCGCACTGCTCGCCAATAGACCATATGTGCTCGGGTGGGATGTGAATCAGCCTGCCGGGGCTGAAAGTTCGGTGCTCATTTGCGATACGAAAGCGGGAACGCCAGCGCTGGTCGCCAATCTTCCCGTTTCAGGTCAGATATTGGAAAGTCGCCTCGTCGGCACAGCGCTCTACGTGGCATCCAGCGTGCCGGACAATGCGACCAATGCTTGGTATTACCGCACGAAAATTCAAATCACCGGCTTCGATCTCAGCGGTCCCGCAAACCCAGTCGTCCGTAATACGGTGACTCTCAGGACGCCGGAGGGTGACGGCTACACTTACTTCGGTGCAGTGCAGGCGAGCAGCCACTTTTTTATGGTGGCAGAAAATTCCTACCGTTGGGATATCAGCGACACTCGCTCGACGGTGTCGCTCGTGGACATCAGCAACCCCAACGGCACCGTGACGCTGCGCGGACGTGTGGCACTGGAGGGCTTCGTGCAGGACAAGTTCAAGCTCCGCGAGGAAGGCGGCATACTGAGCACGATTTCATTTTACCAAGGATGGTGGAACAGCACGAGGCGCAGTCATACGCGGCTGGATAATTTCGATCTGAGTAGTCCCGACAGCCCGAAAGCGCTCGGCAATCTTGAACTCGGACTTGGCGAGCAGGTGCACGGCACGCGCTTCGACGGCGACCGTGTTTATGTGGTGACTTTCTTCCGCATTGACCCGCTGTGGATCGTGGATAATTCCGACCCCGCTGCGCCAATCATCGCAAGTGAGCTAGAAGTGCCTGGCTTCAGCACTTATCTCGCGCCGCTGGGCGACCGACTTGTGACGGTGGGCTTTCTCGATGGCAAGGTGACAGTCTCACTTTTCAACGTAGCCGATGCAAAAAACCCGACATTGCTCACGCAGTTGCCCGTGACTGAGCATGGGGCGTGGAGTGAGGCGACGTGGGATGAGAAGGCGTTCACCGTGCTGCCGGAGGCGGGGCTCATCATGCTCCCCGTGAGTGCAGGCCGGTGGTCATGGTGGGGCGGCTCGATCAACCCCGCTGACCCAAGTGGTATTCAACTCGTGGATCTCGGCACGGACTCGCTCACGTTGCGCGGTCGCATTCCGCACGGCTTCGCGCCGCGCAGGGCGACCGTCCACGAAGGCTCGGTGCTCGCATTTTCGCAGGACTCGCTGCTCACCGCCGACATCACCGATCGCGATGCTCCCGTAGTGACAAATGACCTGCAACTCGCCTGGCGCACGGATCACGTGTGGCACATCGGCAGCCATCTCGTGCAAATCGGTGGAGGTATCGGCGAGGCAGGCTCTGTAATCTCAGTCTCCAAGGATAATTCGCCGGACGATACGCTCAGCTCTTTTGATCTCGGAAGGGATAGGATCATCGCCTCGGATGTGCGAAACGGCTACCTCTATGTAGTTCAGCAGGAAATCACTCCCCCAAATGTCGAAACCTTCGCACCACCAAGCGCAACGCTCCGCATTTTCGACCTCACCTCCCTGCCCCGCATCATCAACGTAGGAACCGTGCGCACAGATCGGATCAACATCGCGAGCTACGGAGCAACGAGCATCGTCTGGCCGCAAGACGGAACACTGGTGCTCGTGAGCGGCGGTAAAGACGGCTGGAGCTACCCAATCTATGCAATGAATGATGTCGCCACGCTCGGTCGCACAGCGAGCACGTTGATGGTCGCCGACCGCGCATTCATGCCTTGGTATTACCCGACGAATACTGTGAGGAATTTTGACCAGTTCGATGTCACAGCGGCGAAAGCGCCCGCCTACGTCGGACGAGAGACAATCAAGCCAAAGGGCTGGGGACAATTCAGTGCTCCAGTGGCGTCAAACGGCAAAGTCTTCATTACGCGCTTTGTGAACGGCGTATCATATTACCCGTATTACCGGGCCATCCCGCTGATCGCGCTCGAAGACAAAATCGAAACGAAAAACGATGAGCCGCCAGTTGAAGAAAACGATGCTTTTGTAAACCGCCATGCGCTGCACGTGCTGGATTACACTTCCGCAGGCGTTGTGAAAGTCTCCGAACCCGTGGGTTCTCCCGGCGAATTGATCGGCCTGCGCAATGATGGAAAAATCCTCTACACGCGCGGCTATGATTACGACTCGCGTGGACAAGGTCTATGGGGAAGCTCGGTGGTTCACGCCTCGGCATTTGACGGACAAAAACTCCACCTCATTACTACGCTGCCCCACAGCGGAGGCGAGGCACTCCCCATTGCAGACAAGCTCTTCACCATTGACTGGAAACCAGTCAGCGACGCCAAAAACGAATACGCAAATTTTGCAGCGCTCTGGCGCCTTGATGACGATGGAAAATTCAAACTACTCGATGAGGAAAAATACGCCGGTTACAACAACCATGCTTTTGGCGATGTCATCCTGTCGCAAAAATATGACGGCTACGGCAGTGCTCTCACTGCGCTGGATATCTCGAACCCGGCCGAGATCAAAAACCTCGGCTCCTATCACCTGCCCGGTTGGCTTTGGGTAAATCCCGCCACAGCCGACGGCACTCGCGCCGAAGGATTTTGGTTCCCGCTCGGAAACTACGGAGTCCTCAAAGTCGAGTTGCCTAAATAGCGTCCGCTGCACGCTGCGTTTATGGAGGCCCTCACATCATGCCATGGATTTCTTCACCAAATACTGAGAGAAATTTTGAACAGCTCGATGTCACAGCCTCGAAGTCGCACGCCTTGGGGCCTGCCTTCAGGAAGCAGGCGAAGCCTTTCAGCCGCTCTGTCTCAAAAAGCTCGGATATAGCAGACTAAGTGGCCCTATTTTCTGAGGACCGCGAGGCTTTCGATTTCGGCGGTTTGGGGGAACATGTCGAGCGGGGTGACGCTTTCCAAAGTGTAGTGCGGTGCAAGGAGGGCGAGGTCGCGGGCCATGGTGGAGGGGTTGCAGGAAATGTAGAGGATGTCGGCAGGCAGGGCGTTGAGGATGGTGCCGATGACGCCGGGTGCGAGGCCGAGTGCGGGTGGATCGAGAAGGAGGGTGGTGCGGGAGATGTCGTGCCCGGCGAGTGCGGTGCCGAGATGATTTGCGACGTCGCCGGTGAGGTAGGTTTCGTTTTCGAGTGCGACGCGGCGGGCGTGGGTGGTGGCGTGTTCGTTTTCCTCGATGCCGGTGACTTGGGGGTAGTTCGGCGCGAGGGCGTGTGCGAAAAATCCTGCGCCGCAATAGGCGTCAATAAGGTGGGTGTGGCCGGGTGTGGCTTCGCGTTGGACGAGTGCGAGGAGCTCCGCGGCGACCAGGTCGTTGGTCTGCGAGAAGTAGGTGCCGGTGGTGCCGCCAGTGAGGGTGTAATCGCCGTCGTGCAGCGGGCGCTGGCGGATGCCGTGGAGTGCTTCGTTGACGGCGGGCTGTGCGATTTCGCAGTGGGTGATGGGGACGAGTGCGTGGGAGCCGTGGGCATAGAAACCGGCGACGCCGTTTTCAATGTGCACGCGGATGCGGTTGCGAAAGTGATACGGAGCGGACGATGGGACGATGGGGCGCATCGGGACGGCGCTGAATTTTCCGACGCGGCGGAGGGTCTGCTCGACCTGCCGGTGTTTGATTTCGAGCTGCTGTTCGTAGGCGATGTGCTGGTAGGAACAGCCGCCGCATTTGCCGAAGTAGGTGCAGGGAGGGGCGACGCGATAGGGAGATGGTGTGAGGATTTCGAGGAGCTGGGTTTCGGCGAATTTTTTCTTATCGCGGATGATCCGTGCGCGGACGACATCGCCGGGTGCAGTGAAGGGGACGAAGAAAACTTTGCCGTCGAGACGTGCGACGCCGTTTCCGCCAAAGGCGATGTCGGTGATGTGAAGAATGAGGTTCATGTGGAAAAGCAAAGAGGCTTCCGCCTGCGGGACGGAAGCCTCGGTGCGAGAAAATCAGATGGTCTTAGAAACCGGATGGGGTGCTGCTGTAGTTTTTACGCGACTCCCATCCCATTTCTGGGACGTATTCAGTGTAGCCACCATGAATCCAAGGGATGTTGGATTTCATCGGCTGGCGGAAAGAGCCACGGTGGGTCGGAAATGGAAAGGTGAGAAATTCGTAGATGCCTGCGCCGATGCGGACGATCGAGCGGCCAGTGCCTTTGACGATACCAGTGCTGAAGGCGGCTGCGTTACCCTGACGTTCGTTGATTTTAATCATGGTGTCGGGAAGCTCACCGATGCCGAAAAGGATATTACTGAGGCCGCGACCGAGTTTGCTGGTGGGACCCTGATCATTCATCGGTGGATCCTGAATGTCTGCGAAGGCAGAACCGGCGAGCGTCACGGTGACTAAGGCGAGGAGAAGTTTTTTCATGTGCATGTGTGGAAACAGATTTCGGGCCGCTTGGCAAATGGGTTTTTAGTTAGAACCAGCTTTTGATGACATCCCACCACTGGTGGAGCATGGGGATGAGGTAGGTTTTACCCAAGATGAGCCAGAGTGCGAGGTATGCCCATGCGAGGATGCCCATAAAATGGCCGATGAGCACCATGATGCCGTCGCGGCAAAGCATCCCGACGATGAGAAAGATGATGGAAAGGGCGGGCGGGCCGTTGGTGAGCGGGATGGGGAGAGGGAGTGCTAGAAACAAGCCGCCGGAGACGATGGCGAGGCCGATGAGGCTGGTGTTCAGCGGGCTTTTGGCGAGCCACTTGTAGCGTGGCTTTGTCCACCGCTCCATGCGTTCCATCAGGCGGGCGATGAAAGGGACGACTCTTTCGAGTGTGGAATATTGGAGGGTGGTCCTCATTACAAACTGCGGAAGCCACGGACGTCGCCGAAACATAAACGCCCAGCCGATCAGTCCGATGGCGATGCCAAAGGGAACAGACAGGCCGGGGATGTTTGGAATCGGGAAAGGTGCGGCTAGAAAAAGGACGAGCAGCGCCCAGCCGCGCTCCTTCAGATGCGAGGCGATTTGTTCCAGCGACATGGCCTTTCCCTCCGCCGCCGGGAGCAAGCTCCGCAGTTCGGCGCTGATCGGGTCGAGCACCTCCTCTGCTGGCGTTGGATGATGGATCGGCTCGGTCATGCTTTGCTTTGAGTTTTGTCTGCTTCAGCGATCCGGTTTCTCCACCAGCCGTAAACAAACAGCAACACAGCAAGTATCCATGGCAGATATTTAATCATCGCCGCCACTGCGGGGGTGGCCTGCGAAAGTATCTGATCCAGTTGAAAATCCTGGCCTTCCGCAGGCACCGGCAGCCCCATCCACTGCATCACCTTCCTGTCCTGAAAAATGATCGTCGCCGCCACATGGCCGAGCACACCGCCACCCAGCCAGATAATCCACTTGAAGCGCTCCATCAGTTTGGAGATGAGCTGGCTTCCCCACACCACGAGCGGGATGGAAAACAGCAGTCCGAAAATGACGAGCCCGGTGTGAAGTTTCCGTGTGATCGGATCGGCCGCGATGTTCGCAATGGCCACCACGTTATCGAAGCTCATC
>CAMBOD010000155.1 GCA_945868985.1 Prosthecobacter debontii
GTCAAGTCAGCCTTATTGAAGACCGCACCATCACCGCTTATTCGCAATTCCCGAATGTCGCCCTGTGGATTGCGGCGAGTAAGCAGGTGTTTTTTAACTTTAACCCTTAGGAGAAATAATCCTCACATCACTTCAACACCACTATGAACGCCATCCATAATCTCATCCTAACCACCGCAATCGCGGCCATACTCACGCCAGCAGTGCAGGCGGGGCACCCCATCGCACCCGCCGGTAAAGACACCAAAGCCACAGCACCAGTGCGTGAGTGGTTCCCAGACGAACCGATCGGAACCATCACTTTGGGCACGCAGTTCAGCGAGCATCTCTCTGGAGTCTATTTGGATTCCATCACGGGTATCTGGTCGCCGCAGCAGCGCGATGCATTCCTGTTTCTCGACAGCCGGTATCACTATGAGGACAACGGGCAATTCATCAGCAGCACAGGTATCGGTTTCCGCAAGATGCTGCCGGGTAGGGAAGTCATTCTGGGGGTGAATGCGTTCTACGATGCGATCCACAGTGAGCGCGACAATGATTTCAACCAACTCGGACTCGGTGCCGAGGTTCTCACAAAATGGGTGGATTTCCGCTTTAACTACTATCTGCCAGAAAATGATGAGGTGTTGGTGGACCGGAAAACTGTGCGTAACACCAAACGCACCACTGGTGCTGGCTTCGTGCGCACCACAAAAACATCAGAGCACTTCGAGCGACTGGAAGTGGCGCTAGAGGGGTTTAATGCGGAAATCGGGTTCAATCTTCCGATTTGTAAGCATACCGAAGTGCGTCTCTATGGCGGTTACTATCACTACGACAATCCATTTGGCGGTGATTTTAACGGCTTTAAGGCCCGTCTCGAAGCACGTGTGCTCCGTGGTGTCGTAGCCAACGTAGAATACTGGGACGACGATTATCTCATGGGTGGTCACTGGACAGCCAGCGTCAGCGCCAGCGTCCCATTCTCCATTTACAACCTCGTGACTGGTCGTAATCCGTTTGAGGGTGCAGCCGAGTCGTTCAAGACAGGCCGGCGCGAATTCAAGGAGCGTATGGGCGAGATAATCGAACGTTCACATCGTATTCAGACGCTGACCTCTGACTACCTTCCTACGGACACCACCCGCAGTTCTAATACGACATACTCTTCCCCAAAAATTAGTGGTGGATTCGGTATACTTGAGTAGGGCGTTTTAGTCAGGAATTCACTTGTGGAGATTAAATCGGTAGGAGCCGATGTGCTCTACGTGGCGGGATAGCTCCATGTCACACCAGAGCGAATAGCCAAGAGCCCGAACGCGGTCAGAAAACCAAAAGTCTTCGCCGAGTATTTCGCCCGATTTCTCATCGTATCCACAGCGGAAGAAAGGCTCCTGCATGCGGTCGAATATGTCTCTCTTAATGAGGAGGCAGCCTGCAGGCATTCGGGTCGCTTCGATTACCCCCTTGTCTGCAAGTGAAAATGGGACTCCATCGAGACGATTTCCTATGAAGGCGAGTGGTAGGATTTTTCTAGGGTAAGTAGCCCCGACAACATCGCGACCATGCGACATCAAGCGTTCGATGGTTTCTGCCGGAAAAATCATATCGCTATCCAAAAATAGGAGCCATTCTGCACGTGTTTCTCGCCCGGCTTTCACAGCAAGGTTACGGCCAATCGCAACAATGGATGCCTTCGAGTTGACTACCGAAATACGAAATCCGGCTGCGCGCGCCTTTTGCATGACATGAATTAAAGAGAGCATGAAGTCCGTATGCACCATGTCTCCCGATGGAATGCAGATGACGACGTGACTAGCCACCTTTGACTCCTTTCAGTATGCTAACTACGAACTTTGCGGCGTTGGTCATTGGATGTTTTATGTTGTGTGTGTCTTGCACGCGGTAAAGACGGTTTATACAAATTTATCAGTAGTCTGATACATGGTTGCAACTTGTCGCGCTAGTTTTTGAAAAATTCCATGCCGTTCAATCGTGCACCGTAGCGGCGCTCCTTTCGGAGCGCCTATTCGGGGCATTGGAACGCGAAGGCATAGTCGGTATATCGAATCACTGGACGCGGCCAGTTCTTCCATTGTCGCATTCACACGGAGAGGTTGCGCTTGCACTTCACGCTATGCCGGGCACGCTCCGCTCCCTTTAGATGAAGATTCAACGCGCACTAATTTCTGTTTCAGACAAGGCGGGGCTCGTGCCTTTTGTAAAAGAGCTGGCAAGTATGGGGGTGGAGATCATTTCCACAGGCGGCACTGCAAAACTCCTGGCAGCGGAGGGGCTGAAGGTGGTGGAGATTTCTCAATACACAGGCTTTCCCGAGATGATGGACGGTCGCGTGAAGACGCTTCATCCAAAGGTCCACGGCGGACTTCTCCATCTGCGCGACAACGCCGAGCACGTGGCGCAGGCCAAGGCGCATGGCATCGAAGCAATAGACCTCGTGGTGGTGAATCTTTATCCGTTCGAGGCCACGGTCGCGAAACCCGGCGTAACGCTGGAGGACGCCATCGAAAACATAGACATCGGCGGGCCCTCGATGCTGCGCAGTGCGGCAAAGAATTATCGCAGCGTGACAGTCGTCGTAGATCCGGCGGACTACGCGGAAGTCATCGAAACGATGAAAGCCAATGAAGGCGAAACGACACTGCAACTTCGCGAGCGACTTGGGATCAAAGTATTTGTGACTACCTCAAAATACGACGGAGCAATCGCTAATTTTCTCAACAAGGAAAAGGAGTGCGGCAGTGGATTCAGTCTTTGCCTGCCGCGCTTGGCGCAACTCCGCTACGGCGAAAACTCGCACCAAAGCGCCGCGCTTTACGGTCGCTGGGACGAGTATTTTGAAAAACTCCACGGTAAGGAATTGTCGTATAACAACATTCTGGACATCACCGCAGCGGCGGAGCTGATGGATGAATTCACCGAGCCGACGGTCGCGATTTTGAAGCACACCAATCCCTGCGGCGTGGGAAGCGACCCGGATTTACGCGCAGCGTGGGATAAGGCGTTTGCCACGGACAAGCAGGCTCCGTTCGGCGGCATCATCGTCACCAACCGCCCGCTCACGCTGGCGCTCGCCGAGGCAATCAGCGAAATTTTCAGCGAGGTGATCATTGCACCGGAATTCGAGCCGGACGCACGTGCGCTTTTGCAAAGAAAGAAAAACCTCCGCCTCATGCGCCAACTTCGTCGTGTGTCGGAGCCGCAAGGAAAGGACGACCTCGTCATACGCAGTGTCGCCGGTGGCGTGCTGGTTCAAAACCGCGACAATTACGCCGATGAAAAACGAGACGTAGCGACTGAGCGAAAGCCGACCGACGACGAACTGGCCGCGATGGAGTTTGGCTGGAAAGTGGTCAAGCATGTGAAATCCAACGCCATCGTTTATGCGGCAAAGGATCGCACGCTCGGCGTCGGCGCGGGACAGATGAGTCGCGTGGACAGCTCGCGCATCGCAGTGAGCAAAGCCAAGGACGCGGGGCTTTCGCTCAAAGGAAGCGCAGTATGCTCCGACGCATTTTTCCCTTTTGCAGATGGCCTCGTTGCCGCCGCCGAAGCAGGAGCCACATGCGCCATTCAACCCGGCGGCTCAGCCCGCGATGCGGAAGTCGTCGCAGCAGCTAACGAGCGTGGAGTCGCCATGCTGTTCGCCGGTGCGCGGCATTTCCGTCACTAGTTCGCATTTCCTGCGCGCATGAAATTAGGAGTCAATATTGACCACGTCGCGACACTGCGGCAGGCCCGCTATGTTGGTGAAATTGATGCGCATAATGCCGAACCAGACGTGCTCGCAGCAGCCGAGATTTGCGAGAGAGCAGGAGCCAGCGGAATCACAGTGCATCTGCGCGCGGATCGGCGGCACATTCAGGATGCGGATGTATTCCGTCTGCGTGAACGCATCACCACGAAGCTGAATCTTGAGATGGGAAATACGAAGGAGATTCTGGAAATCGCGCTGCGCGTGAAGCCGGACGATGTGTGTCTTGTTCCGGAGAATCGCCGTGAAGTTACTACCGAAGGCGGACTCGATGTCGTCGGGCAACTCGATGCACTACGCCCGAATGTCTCACGGTTGCGTGAAGCAGGCGTGCGCGTGAGTATGTTCATTGAGCCGTCACGCGAACAAATCACCGCGTCGCACGCGCTCGGCGCTGAAATGCTCGAGCTACACACCGGCGCATTCGCCAACGCACAAGACAGTGACCAACTGGCAGAACTCGCCAGACTCAGAGACGCAGCCATTTTCGCCCACTCACTCGGCCTGCAAGTCAACGCAGGTCACGGAATCAATTACAGCAACATCGCACTCATTCGCGGGCTGCCGCATATCGAGGAACTCAATATCGGCCACAGCATCGTCGCCCGTGCCTTGTTCACCGGCTTCGAGCACGCCGTGCGCGACATGCTCGCTGCGATGCTCCAGCCATGAGGATTATCGGCATCGGCGTGGACATCGTGGAAATCGCGCGCCTCGACGCCGCCATTCAACGACAAGGCCGTGCATTCATAGACCGGTGCTTTCTCCCTACCGAGCAAGCCTACTGCGATTCCCATCGGGAGCCCGCCCGCTGCTACGCCGTGCGTTTCGCCGCAAAGGAGGCAGTCGCCAAAGCCCTCGGCACTGGCATCGGAGCACAGCTCGCACTGCACGATATCGAAATCCGCCGCAAAGCCAGTGGCGAGCCCTTCATAGTCCTGCACGGGACGGGAGCCGAAACAGCAGCCCGCTTCGGTATTTCACAACTCCTCATCAGCCTCAGTCACAGCGAGCGCTACGCCGTGGCGAATGTCGTTGCATCAGGCGAGTAGCCCTACTTCGCAAAAACTTGAGGCGCCGTATCGAGGAGAAGGAGTGGTTCCACATGCCAGTCGAAATAAAGAGCGTTTCGATGATCTACATGCACCGGCTTCGCAGGCATTCTCTGCACCCACTTCTCTGTTGTGGCGCTGATACCCAGCAATTTTGCCAACACTTGATCAGCCTCTGTCAGCGCCCACATTTTCGATGGTGCTATTGGGAAGTTTTTTTCACCGATGACTTTTGTCCACTCGTTGAGTTGAGAGAGTTTTAATGGCGGCTTTTCATCGTTACCCCAAGCAGGCTGGGAAAGAGAGGGTAGCATCTGTATATTGACGAGGAACACCGGTGCGTCCGTGGCATGTTGGCCATTTTCCCAAGCTGGGAAGTTAAATATATCCTTCGCGTCTGTTCCATTGCCCAATGCATTCGAGGGCTGACCGAGATAGCGGTAGATATATTTCAAAATTTGTCCGTCGCGCGGCGGCTGGCCAGCTGCATCAACCGTATACTGGTCCATCGAAAGTGGGCCGGGTAAACGCTCGTCATGCTCTGCTGCATATGTGGCGATTGCTTTACCGATTTGCTGCATGTTTCTCACGCAAATCGCCGAGTTCCCGCCGTGTCTCCAATTCATTACGAATGGAACTAGCAGGGCGAGAAACAAAACAATGATACCCAGCACCACAACGATCTCGATCAAGGTGAATGCACGGTGCTGACGATGTAAATTCATGGATAAATGCGGGCGCGCAGTGAAGCACTCGCATCCTGACTGTGAAAGCGGAGTTTTCTGCAATGCGCGAAAAATTTCCGCTGGCGTCGTTTGCGAAACTTGCTTTCATGCGCGCCCCGCAACACGGGAACGCGCGCTTAGCTCAGTGGTAGAGCGCTTGCTTCACACGCAAGAAGTCGCAGGTTCGAACCCTGCAGCGCGCACCATTTTCTCGTTTTGACCACTCGCGTCAGTTCGCGCCAGAACCCTTTATCCATGCGGCTTTCGGGGTGGTCGTTGTTTTTCTCATCTGTGACAGCCGATGACACGCTGGGGCTGGAGAAGTCAGAAATATGTGTGCGGCTTTTGTCTTTTGCTAACAACACTGCCAGCAGGTTCGTAGCGCCAACGTCAAATAATCGGTGTATAAAATGCGTTTAGTTGAGGGTTTTCTGAGCAAAGTTATTGTCAAACATGCAGGTGGTGGTGGGTGGATTTTTGGACCTGCGTGGCGATAACGAAGGCCGAGCAAGTAATTTTCTGTAAAAGAGGCGAGTGTCAGACGGAAGGCGGGATGGATTGATGCATGTTGAGGTAAGTTTTTGAAGATTCCCAATCGTCGGAAGTTTCTGCGAGGAGAGCGGAGACGAGACGGAGGAGGGAGGCTTCG
>CAMBOD010000156.1 GCA_945868985.1 Prosthecobacter debontii
ATCGTCGGCGACCTCATTGATGTCTGGAGCCTCCGCCGTGGCCTCTACTGGCCTCAGGCGCATAACGACGTCATCCAAAAACTCCTCCGCATCGCCCGCAAAGGCACGCGTCTTATTTACATCCCGGGGAATCACGACGAGTTCGTCTCCTCGTATCACCACGATTTCGGCAACATCACTATCCAGCCCCGCGCTATTCACACCACCGCTGACGGTCGCCGCCTGCTCATCATCCACGGGCATGAACTCGATACAGTCGTCCAAGGCGCGCAGTGGCTTGCCCACATCGGAGATGTCGGCTACCAGTTTTTGCTAAAGCTGAACGGCCCCATTAATTTCATCCGCCGCCGACTCGGTCTGGGATTCTGGTCGCTGAGTGCTTACGCTAAACGGAAAGTCAAAAGCGCGGTCAATTATGTCGGTAAATTCGAGGAGGGCGTCGTTCGTTTTGCAGATGATGCGAAAGTCCAGGGAGTTGTTTGCGGGCACATCCACGTTCCAGTGATCCGCGATATTGATTCGACCACTTATTACAACTGCGGCGACTGGGTCGAGAGCTGCTCGGCGCTGGTCGAGCACTCAAACGGTCAAATCGAACTCCTCACCAATCAGCACACGCCTGCTCGGATCATCCCGCTCCCGCCCGTTTCGTCGTTTGAGGAATTCGAGGAAGTCGGCCGCCGCATGGCGAGCCAGTAGGTTTTTCGGTCAGTGAGGAAGGCGCGGATTTATTTTCTAACGCCGGGCCTAATTCCTTTGTCGAACTTCCCGTTTACAGATGCAGGACTCTGCCTACCGTGCTTTTTGCCGGGCGAGAGTTCGGCCCAGAAATATGACCTATCAGTCCTCGCAAAAACGACCCACCTCCATTGAGGTTCTGGAACCACGTTTTGTGCTTTCGGCGACGCCGCTTTCGGTCATCCGGGCTCTCGATTTACCGGATGGCACGCCTATTTCGCTTGATGGCGACTCAGCGGAATTTGCCACGCTGACTCTTGGTGCGACGGGCCAACTACTCGGCTTTCCCAGCGGCGGCGACGGCGATTTTCTCATCCTCAGCACCGGTATCGCGTCGCATGTGACGAGCATAGGTAACACCTCCAGCAATCAAGGCACAGACCTCGGCGCTCCGGGCGAGGCTGGCGACACGGCGGCGGTGTCTTTTACACTGCCAGTGCCCGTTGGCGGTGAGCAGCGACTCAAGATTGATTTCATGTTCCTCACCGAGGAATACCCCGAATACGTGCACGCGGGCTTCAACGACACGTTCACCATCAACATCAACGGCACGAACTACGCGAAGGACGAAAACGGAAATATCGTCACGGTGGATAATGCCTATTTCACCGGCGAGCCAGCGCCCGGGACGTTCTTTGACGGCCGCACGAACAAGCTCACGCTGACCTATGTCGTGCCGGACGGCGTCACGTCGCTCAACATCGAGATGCGTATCAGCGACGTGGGCGATGGAGTGCTCGATTCCGCAGTGCTCGTGGACAACGTGCGCTTCGAGACGCCACAGGTCGTATATCTGGATTTCGACGGAGCCACGATAGCGAATCACTTCGGCCCCGGCATATCGGGAACGCTGCCAGCATTCACCGCTGCGGACATCGGATCATCGGACACGGTCGAGAATCTCGTCGCTGCGCTCGTTGCAAAATTGCAGTCGAAGTATTCGCTCTACGATGTGCAATTCACGACCTCGCAGCCTCTGGGCGGCGACTTCACCACGCTCTATATCGGCGGCGACAACGGCATCCTGCTCGATATTTCAGGCGCGAGTCCGTTGCTGAAAAAGAGCTTCCCCGGCGCGAGCATCCCGCTTCGTGATTTATTCGGTCTCGGCGCGGATTCTCTGCTCGGTCTCGCCGGTTCGCCGGACGTTGGAAATCTCGATCGCAACGATCTCGCAGTGATTTTTTCCGGTGAGTTCGACGATTTCTTTTCCAACATCACGCCCGAGGAACGACTGGACCAACTCGCCATCACGCTTGCACATGAACTCGGCCACAACCTCGGCCTGCGGCATTTGAGCGATACCGCCGTTGGCGACATCATGAAGCACACCGCGCCACGCGACTCCGGCGCAGTCTTTGGCAACACGCTCATCTCACTCGATGAGCAATGGTCCGACGGAGCGACGGATCAAAACGACAGTGCCTACCTCAGTTCCATCCTCGGAAAAAGCAGCGGCACTGGTCTCTCTCAAACGCTCGTTGCAAGCACCGGCTACTTCGCGCCGAAAGTGCCGCACACGCTCTACAACGTCACGCTTTCCATCAGCAGCAATGACCCCGGAAGTGCGCCGCTGATCTTCCATTTCGACAAACTCAACGGCACACAAAATATCCCGCTGCCCACACTTTCATCGGGCGCAGTATTCTCGCTCAGCGCTGCGTCCAAACTTGGCGGGACGATTGATGTTTTCAGCGGCCCGATTACCGCCGGACAACTCAGCGCCGCCAATTCTGATGTGCCGCTTTTCGACGCCAACGGCAACCTCCGCACCATCCCGCTCGCTCGCGAAGTGTCTGGCCATTTCGTGAGCTATGGCATGATGCCGCTGATTGCCAATGACCTCGGCGACGTTTCCGTGATGCCCGGAAAAGTGCGCACATTCACAGACGCGGACGGCGACAAATACACCGTGAGACTGACCGGCCCCGGTCTCATTGGCTTCGTGCTCGACGATCCCGACCAAAACGGGCGCGGTGGACTTACGCGCATCTCGCTCGATGACACGAACAGCGAGACGAGCATCCTTTCAGTCACGGTTCAGCGTGGCGCACACGGCGATGGTCGGGTGAATATCGGCGCGATTACCGGCGCACTCGGCGCAGGGCTAAAATCACTCACTGCACCGGCTGCAAACATCACCGGCGGAGGTGTTGTCTTCAGCGGAATTCTCGGCTCGGTGAACGTGCGCGATCTCGTGGACGGCGCGGACTTGCTCAGCGGAGCAGGCGAAGGCGTGAAAACGAGTGTGCGCGTCCGCAACATCGGTGACGGCTCGGACCTTTCCATCGGAACTGAGCTTTCATTGTTCAAAGCAGCGCGTTTTGGGAACTCCACGCTGGCCGCGCCATCGCTCGATAGTCTGCTTGTCAGTGGCGAGTTTGCAGCTCAGCTCAATATCGCCGGGTTGCTTACGGCATTTAGTTCAGGCGATGTGCTTGGAACTGCGCACGTCACCGCTGGTGGCGCATCATTTTTCCCGACCACGCTCGCGATGCGCGTGGTGAATGATGGGGCCACTTTCGCAGTGGCAAGTGCCATCACCACACTCAAGGCTACTCGAATCGGTGACGCTTCGTTTAGTGCGGAGCGTTTTGATAGCGTGAAGGTCGCCGGTGATGTCGGTGGCGACTTCACCGCAGACGACAAGATCGTTTTATTCTCTGCCCGTGATCTGCTCGGCACCGCGAGTATCATCGCAGAAGGTGCGGCGACGGACAGCGCGGCACTCACATTCCACGAGGTGAAATCCGGCGCAGAAATCAACTTGGGCAGCAGCATCACACTTTTCAAAGCGGCGAAAGTGGGCGCTGCCACGTTGCAGGCAGCATCAATCACTTCACTCAGCATCAAGGGCGATGCGCGCATCGGAATCGCTGGTGATTTCGACGCCAGTCTCACGCTGAGCGGTGGCGACGCTTCGTTTAACAACGTGCTCACCAGTGCCTATATCGCGGGCGGCGTCCATGGTGCGAATATCGTCAGCGATTGCATCGGGAGCTTCAGCGCTCGCAGCATTTCAGATAGCACTATCTTCGTCGGCTACACGCCAGCCGACGCGATGAATCCGCTCGATGGCGGCGTGTTTTTCGATGGTAGCAAAATCAACAGTTTCACAATCCGCTCAGGCCAGTCAGCGTTCAGCAACACATTCATCGCCGCCAAAACAATCGGCACGATCAGCGTTGCAAGCCTGGTGAGCGACAATGGCGGAACCCCCTTCGGCTTTCCTGCCGATGTCGCGCCGACAAAAGTGGTCATCCCCGGCTTCGTCTATCAAAAGACCGGCCCCGCCGATCAGTCGCTCGGCGATTTCCACGTGAAGGTCGTGTAGCCCCGCGGCTACTCCGCTTTGATCAAACGCGGGTCGTCTTTTTCGACGCCGTTGTTCCAATACTTGTTCATCTCTTCCGGCGTCGGCGTCTTCAGCGGGCGGATTACGCGGAAGCCGAGGAACTGTGCATCCGTGTGCCAGAAATAGCTCTTCGGGAGCTGCGGATCTTGGCGCTTCCATTCCTTCGCGCTCGCACGGCGCACGGCGATGCGCATGCCCGCCGCATCCTCATCGTCCCATGAGCCACCGCGTGCAGTGTGAGGGTAGGGGAGCGTCGCTTTATTCCACGGATTTGCAGCAGGCATTTTTGCGTAATAGCCAGCGTCGTATTGATCGAGGGTCCACTCGCACACATTGCCGAGGATGTCGTGGAGGCCCCACGGATTCGCCTTCTTCTTGCCGACTTTCTTATATTGGAAATCGCTGTTCTTTCCCCACCAGCAATACTCGCCAATCTTCGACGCCTCATCGCCCCAGAAATACGCCGTCGTCGTTCCCGCGCGCGCGGCATATTCCCACTCCGCCTCGGTCGGCAGGCGGTAAAAATGCCCCGTCTTCGCACTGAGCCACTGGCAGTATTTGTTCGCCGCGTGCTGTGTCATCGAGATCGCCGGGTAGCCATCGGTGCCCATGCCGAAGCTCATGTCCACATACGGCTGCGTCGGATGCGTCACCGAGTCGGCAGCTTTGTTCAGAGCTTCCTGCTCGGGCGTGAAAGTCTTCTTCGCGCGGGCGTCCTTCTCGTCTTTGTGATACATGAACAGCCTGTATTCGTCCCAGGTCACCTCGCATTTCTCCATCCAGAATGGTTCGACACTCACTTCCTTCTGCGGCCCCTCGTCGTCCTTGCGGCCCTTCTCGCTGTCTGGCGATCCCATCTTAAATTTTCCGCCGGGAATCGGCACCATGTCGAACGTCACATCCGTGCCCGTGATGGTCGCAGTGTAGGGCTTCATGTCCGCCTCGGCCTTCTCTTTGCTCGTTTTCAGGATTTGCGCATGAATTTCCACAGCCAGCTCTGGTGTATCGCCGGGGTAACGTTTCACTTCCCTTTTTCGGGCTAAAAGCGTCACGCCATCCGGCCACTTCGCGCCTTCAGTGATCCAAATTTTTAGGATTTCCGTTTCTGCTTTGGTCAGCCGTGTGCTCGACCCTTTTTTGATCTCATCAAGCGGCGGCATCAGCTTCTCGTCGTCGTCCGGCAGAATCGTCGTCGTGTAGAGCCTGCTCTTCTCCGCATCACCGGGGACCACCGTTTTTCCGCGAACCGCCTTTGCCTTCGTATCCAGTTCCACGCTCGTGTCGCCATTCTTCACAGCCGTTGCCTCTGGGTTATGGCAGCGCACACAGTTGTATTCGAGAATTGGCTGCACATCCTTCACAAAATCCACGGCAGTGCTGGCGCTGATGGGAATAAGGATGGTCGCGGCGAGAATGGCGGTCTTGTTCATGGAATGATTTGGTTCAGTGGAATGAGGGCGTGCGTTTTCCAGTTGAGTGCTGCGCCCGTCAAGCACTGCGACAATCGCGTTGACGCCCGCCCTCTTAGCGGGAATCCACGGTGAGTGCCCGAAACACTCTCCATCCACTACGTCTGCCAGCGCTGCACGAACTGCTGCCGCTGGCCCGGCGTCGTAAAAGTGGAGCCCGACGAAATCGCCGCCATCGCCGCCTACGTCGGCATGGGCGAAGACGAATTCATCCAGCGTCACACCCGTCTCCGTCCCGACCGCCGAGGACTTTCCCTTTTGGAAAAGGAAGACGCCTCGTGCGAATGGCTCGAAGGCCGCGATTGCAAACTCCAATCCGTAAAACCCCGCCAATGCCGCGCCTTCCCCAACGACTGGAACTTCCCCGGCTGGCGGGAAAAATGCGAAGCCGTGCCGACACTGGTCAGGGCAGATTAATTTTCTGTCCGAGCAAAAGCCTTCACGACGGTCGCATCGCTGTCGGCTTTGAGCGGGGCGGGTTGTGGCTTTTGAACTGTGGTGATGGGTGCGATGGAGAGGATGGCGGCGGAGTCTTTGGGCATGTCGTAGAGGAAGTCTTCGCCGTAGCGGAATGTGCCACG
>CAMBOD010000157.1 GCA_945868985.1 Prosthecobacter debontii
ATTTTGCGAGCGTGGCGCTGTATTCGTCCACGCTGGTGCTGGGGATCCATGTGCCTTTGGTGTCCGTGTCGCTGGGGCCGCCGAGGGTAAGGATCGGGTAGCTTCCGTAGGTGCGCTGGCCTTTGACGCCACCGCCGAAGACGGCATGATGACCGCCCCATGCGTGGTCGCTGCCCTGGCCGTTTGGCGAAAAGCGGCGGCCAAAATCGCTGGCGGTAAATCCTGTGACTTGCTGGACAAGCGCTGGATCGGGGCCGAGGGCGGCACTGCTTGCGACCTGCTCGATGGCGCGTTGAAAGGCGAAGATGGCTTCGCTGAGTTCGTTCATGAGATCGGCGTGTGAGCCGACGGTCGGGGCGAGCGGGTTGCCGATGGGAAATGCGGTGTTGCCGACCTGGTTGGTGTGGGTGTCGTAGCCGCCGACGTTGACGAAAAAGATTTGCCGTTTCATGCCGAGCGAATTGCGCGCTGCGATGAGGCGCGCGACCATTTTCATCTGTTTGCCGAGGCTGGTGGTCGGGAACACCTGGGTGAAGAAGTTCGCGGCGGCGGTGGGTGCGATGGCGGTGTTCAATGTGTCTCCGAGCACGATCGCCCTGTTGAGCACTTCGCCATATGCGCTTTCCTGCAAGTTTGGCCTCGGGAGGTTGGCGATGTTGAGCATGGCGTTCTTGCGATTGCCGGTGACGCCGCTGAGTGTGACGGCACCATCGGTGGAGACGTGGTATTGGTTCAGCTTGGAAACGTTCGTCGCGTCTTCGCCGGCATCGAGCGTGATGCCGAAGTTGTTCGAGATTTCAAAAGTGTTCTGCCCGGCAATGCTGGTGCAAAGCGAGATGACCTGCGAGGTGCGCTGGCTGGCGTTCATGTCGAGGAACATCTCCCGCGCGAGACGCCCGCCCCATCCGCTATTGGCCGGCTGGTCCGGCAGCGATGTCTGCCAGTGGGTGACTTGATCGCTGTGGCTGAAAAGCTGTGGCGGTTTGGCGACGCTGTTTTTTTGATACTCGACGCGTGTCAGCGGGTGAATCAGCGGGCCGACGTTGAGGACGAGCGCGAGTTTTTGCTCGTGGAAAAGGGTGCCCAACTCGGGGCAGTTCGGATGCAGTCCATATTCGTTGCCGTCGGGATTCAGTGAGGTGAGCGGGACGAGATTTGCCTCGGGAATGGCGAGCACCTGACGCAGTGCGGCGTAGTTTCCGTAACCTGCGTTGCGCGGGACGACGAAGTTGTTGCAGTCATTTCCGCCGGACATGAAGACGCAAATGAGCGCCTTGTAGTCGGTGATGCCTCCGGACTGGGCGAGGGCGGAATTGATGAAGCGGAAATCGCGAAGCTGGTTGCTGATGGCGATGCCTCCGACTGCGGCGCACGCGGCCTGCCGGATGAAGTCGCGGCGCGTGCGGAGGAGAATCTGGCGGTCGTCGTTGTTGGGACGGTTCGGGCGCATAATTGTTTGGATGTGGCGTGTTGGTTTCAGACCCCGCTCATTTCTGGATGCTGAACTCGGGCGAAGTGACGATGAGATGGATGACGGAGCGGACGCGATCCCGGCGGTGAGTAAGCGTGGTTGCGCTCACGGTGGTTGCGAACGATGTGGTGGTGCCGTTGGTGTAGGCGATGTTTGTGTAGGTGGTCGGTGCGCCGACGGAGTTCGCCCGGTAGGTGACGAAGTTGTAGATTTCATCCTCCATCGCGGTGCTCATTTGACCGGCCATGAGCAGCTTTGACATTTCGCGGATGAAGTTCCGCAGATTGTCGTTGGTGGGCAACGCTGTATTGTCGTCGGTCCATGGATTTGCGGAGCCGGGCCGGAGATCCATCCATGGCGAGATGTCCATCGGAACGTCGGCGGCACCGCTCTTGAAGCTGCTGAAGCCGGAGGTGTAGTTCGGATTGAAGAAGCCGTTGTAGAGGAAGTTCGCCTGCGCGATGGTGGTGGTGTCCGAAGTGAGTTGGAATTCCGGTGTGTAGAGGCCGGCGGCGGCGAGGTTGCCGGGATACTGGTAGTCGGGCAGGAAGTAGTTGAAGACAGTCGGTGAAGCCATCGGCGTCTGGCCGAGATCGGTGTCCGTGCTGCCCATCGTGAAGTCGCCATACGAGCCGAGCAGCGCGTAGCCCGCGCTGTGGCCACCGCGATTAAGAACCGGTGCCTCGGCGGAGCCGACAAATTGGTTACTCAACGTGCCGGTGCTGCCTGCGGGATACTCGGCAGTCACGGTGAAGCGGTATTCGTCGAGCCTAGTGATGGTGTGCAGGCCGTCCACCGGGGAGAAGGCGTTCGTATCAATCTTGAAATCCAAATACACATTCGCACCGTCAGTAAGACCGTGCTCGGAGTTGCACGTGATGGTCGCGGTGCCGCTCGTCGCGGGGAGCGTCGGCGCAGGCAACGAGTAGCTGCCGGTCATCACGGAGATGTCGCATGTCGGGGTGCCGGTGGTTGCGAGGCCCCCGTTTCCGGCGGGCAGATCGAGGGTGAGCACGGTGGCGCTGGTGACCGTGATGGGATACAGACCACTGAGCGCGGACAGCGCACCTTCGCGGAATCGCACATACGCACGTGTGCCGCTGGCGAGGCCGTGACTGACACCGCTGGTGACTGTCACCGTGAGCACACCAGCCATTTTCTCGTAGGTGCCACGATAGCAGTCTTTCGCCCGCACGGCGAAGGTGTTCGTTCCCATTGTATAGGTGTTGCCGAGCGTGCTGGTGGAGTAAGTTGCCGAGAGCGCACGGGGCGGGCGGATTGCTGGCGGTGCCGGCGGAGGCGGCGTTGTGGCGTCGCCAAATGTGAGCGCGAAACTCTGCCCGCTCGTGAGACGATGCGCTGCCGTGGTGTTGATGTAAATGGCACCGCCGTCCTGATCCCACGTGCCGCTGAGGTTCACCTGCGGAGGGAATGCGCGCGCCACATTTGCGACGCGGATGATTGGCTCGCGTTGCTTGCCATAGCCCTGCGCGGTGCGCGCCGTCGTGGAGCGTGCTTCGTAATCGAGCAGGATTTGTTTCACCACGGCCTTCATGTCACCGCGAACGCCGCTGCCGTTATCGTTGAACTTTTGCACGACGCGGTAGATGTAGCCGGGGCTGGGCGTGCTCGTGACCATGCGCTGGATGAGTTGCCGACAGATGAAGGGCCCGACGTTTGGATGATTGAAGAGCTTGTCGTGCGTGATGAGGAGTTCCTGCGCGGCGAGGGCGGTGTAGGCGGGGTCGTTGTATTGCGTGCTGCTGTGCGACGAGGCGTAAGGATCGAGAGGCAGACCACCGGCGGTTGAGAGGCCGGGGATGACGACGTTGTTTAGCAGTCGCTTCTGGCCGACGAAGTGGCGACGCGGGGTTTCTCGCATCGGTTCGAGATAGTTGGTGCTGGCGCTGAAGCTGTTCGATGTCGAGGTGTTGCCGGTGTAAAACCAGTCCCAGCCGGTGAAAACATGGGCGAAGCCGATGATGGCGGCTTCGTCGTAGGTCGGAATCGGCAGCCCTTTCGAGTCGAGGATGAGCGTGCCGTCGGGGTGCATACGATTCAGCCCGAGGCTGAACAACTGCATGATTTCGCGCGCGTAGTTTTCGTTCGGGATCTGGCCGGTGGAGAGGTTTGGTTTGTCGTTCCGCACCATGTCGAGGTAGCGCCCCATGGCCGGGTGCAGCGTGGTGGCGATGAGGATGTCGCGGAAATTCCCAAACGCACCGGACTGGAGCGTCGCGCTGCCGCCGTAGCCTGTGATGCCGGGGATGACGCTCAACACGGGCGATGTGACCGGATTCACCTTATTGGGCTCATGAGTAGAATCCAAAAAGCCGATGAGCAGCATATCGTAGTAGTCGCTCGTCGCGTCAGCCCGGTTATCGAGCGGGCTGCCGTCGGCGTTCGAGGTGACGAGGATTTCGCTGAGCGCGAAAGCCACCCGCTGCCGCAGTTGATCCTGTGCGGTGACGGCGTTTTTCCACCACGAATTAAACATCAGGCTGCTGCCGTAGGTTGCCCCTTGTGTGTCCGTGCGGTCGCGGTTCTCAAAGACGTAGGGATACGCGAGCGTGATGGGTTTCGCGAACTGTGCGTCTAGCCAGCCCTCGTATCCGAGCGACTGCACTTCGGCGATGCTCGTGGGGCTTGCGCCGAAAGTGGATTGCGTGAGGAAACGGGCCGCAGCGGCGTAGTCCAGATGATCGTCCACAAAACTCGGCGGCGCTGCAGGCGGCGTGAATGTCTGCGAACCCGCAGCGAGGCGGAAATTGCCGCGAATTTCGCCAGCCGGATAGGAGGCGGTGTGGATGTTGAGGTAAGCGTTGCCGCTTTCGATCAGCTTTACGATGTCCGCAGCGTCGCTGTCGCCGTCGTTGTCCTTGTCCGCGATGCCGGAAACTGCCGTGATGTTCCATGTGTAGCCGCCGTCCGCGTCCGGCGTGAAGTCGTCTATGTCGTAGATAATCTGGCCGCCGTCCGCATCACTGTGGAGATGCTTTGATGTCACGCCGGTCGTGAGATTTCCGTAGTTGAAATAGAGTTTCAGTGCCGTCTTGTCCGCGCTCATCACGATGGTGCCGGAGCCAAAGCCGCCCGTGATTGCGCCGCCCTGCGCGTGCATCGAAGTCGTGTAAAGTGTGCTCGCGCCACTGATGGGCGCAGCGGGTGTGTATTGTGTGAGCACGTAGCCGGGGATGATCTCGCTCGGCGCTGCCGTGGACTCGCCGGGTTTTGCCCAGCCGATGGCAAGGTGATCGTCGCCACCTGCATCCTTGTGAAGCACCTCGAAGTAATACTTTCGCCCAGCGTAAAGCTGTAGCAGTTCGGTCTTCGCCGCCGTGCTCCAATTGGGAGCAGCCGTCGAGGGCGCGGTGAGTTCCGCGCGTAGCCATGCATTCACCGGCTCCGTGTCGTCGGAAATGCGAAGTTGCGCAGCGTGGTCCGCCGATAACCAGAATGTGTATGTGCCCGTCGTCTGCGCAGTGATGTAGCCACGGATTCGCGCGCCGTAGCCATCCTCCTCATCCACATTGACCGACCCTTGCAACGATGTGAGCAATGTCGTGCTTGTCAACGGGAGCCCGGTCGGGATGCTCGCCACGCTCGTGCCGTCCACATTTTCCCAATACTCGCGCACCACTCCGCCGCCCGTCTGCAACACAGTCAATTTCAGAATCGCCGAGCCGGTCCCTGATGCGTTGCTCGCACTGAGCACGACCTGCCAATCGCCGGGCTGCGCAGGATTTCCAGAAATCAGTCCCGTCTCATTCATCGTCAAACCGGGCGGGAGATTCGCAGCAGCAAAGCTCGTCGGGCTGCCGCTTGCTGCGATCTGGTAGTTAAAAGTCGGCCCGCCGATGAATGTGTAGGTCTCCAGCGCGCTCGTAATTTGCGGCACTTGCGTCGGGAACAGGCGCGACTGCGGAATGATATGCAGTTCGTTGGGATTGCCCGTTTGCGGGTTCACCTGACTCACACTCTGCCAGCGCAGATGTGCCTCAGCTGTGGTTGTTGTCTCGTATTGCTCGACGAGGATCGGATAGCGCCGTCCGGCCTGAAGTTCGATGATGCCGGTGTAAGTGTTGCTCCCCACCGCATTTGGCGGCCAGTTGTTGATGAGAAGCTGCCCGTTCACCCAAACACGGCCGGCGCGGTTCACCTCGAATGAGAACGTGTAGTATTGCGAAAACTCCGGCAGCACCTCGCCCGACCAGCGCGATGCAAAATAATCCGTATTCACTCCCACCGCCGGCGAACCAACGCCCTGCGTGGTCGTATCCGCCCAGTCGTAATCCACTGTCGCATCCACACGACTGACCGCCGGTGCTCCGGCGAATTTCGCTGGGTTCGTGTCGGTGATTCGATTCACTCCGCTCGATATTTCATTCCAAAATTCCGCCCGCAAACCGGTCCCATTCGCAGAAACAGTATCCGTGATCAAAATACCCGCCGCGCCCGGCTCGCCCACGGTGTAGCTCGCGTGCGGCGTCAAACTCACAACCACCGCCTCGGGTGGTTCAACGTTCGCATCCGGCGTCGGCTGCAATGCAATCGTCGCGCTCGTCGCCGCAATCGGAAGACTCACTGAAGTGCCCACCGCCGCGTAGTCCGCGCCTGCCGTTGCACTGCCGCTCACGGTGAAGTTGACCGTCAGCGGGGCG
>CAMBOD010000158.1 GCA_945868985.1 Prosthecobacter debontii
AGGAAACGCCTTTCTGATCCCCGACGACCCACGCATTCCGTTCAACTTTCTCATCCGCACCGGCGGTCCATCGCTGCAACGTCCTCCGCGCGCTGGTGACAAGATCGTTTTGAAAATGGAGCCGTGGACAAATATCAACGTCTCCCCTGCCGGCCAAATCGTCGAACTCCTCGGCGCTGCCACCGACAACGGCGTGGACATGCTTTCCGTCATCCGCGCCTACAATCTCGACATCGAATTCTCCGCCGCCGTCATGCGCGAAGCGGAATCCTTTCCCAATAAAATCCCCGCCGCTGAAATCGCAAAACGCGAAGACTGCCGCAATCAATTCGTCACCACGATTGACCCCGATGATGCGAAAGATCATGATGACGCCATCTGCGTGGAGAAAACGCACGACGGCTGGCGGCTCAGCGTTCACATCGCCGATGTCGCACACTACGTCCGCCCCGGCACGGCGCTGGATCGCGAAGCCCGCAAGCGCGGCAACTCCACCTATCTCGCCGACCGCTGCATCCCCATGCTCCCACTGCGACTCAGCGCCGACTTGTGCTCGCTGCGCGCAGGCGTCGAGCGACTCGCACACACCGCGTTCATCGAGTTCACAAGCGCTGGAAAAATCAAACGCGTCCGCTTCGCAAAGACCGTCATCTGCGTCCACTCGCGCCTCACCTACAAGCAAGCCATGACGCTTTTACGTGGCGAGAAAGTGCAAGGCTTCGTCCCCGAAGTCGGTGAAGCCGTCCGCACTGCGTGGCAGCTCGCATCCATGCTTCGCAAACACCGCTTTGCCGCAGGCTCGCTCGATCTCGATTTCCCCGAAGTCAAAGTTTTCCTCGACGCTGACGGACGCGCCGACCGCATCGAACGCATCGAGAGCGACGAAAGCCACCAGCTCATCGAAGAGTTCATGCTCGCCGCCAACGAAGCCGTCGCGCACGCGATCAAAAATCGCCCCGCGCCGTGCATCTATCGCATCCACGAAAAACCGGACCCCACGCGACTCGAAGAATTCCGCCAGTTCGCCGCCGTGCAGGGCCTGCGAGTCAGTGATCTGAAACAGCGCAAAGAAGTCCAGCGGATGCTCGCCGCCTTGCGCGGACGCCCCGACGAGCACCGCATCAAAATCGAATTTTTGAAAAGCCTCCGTCGCGCCACCTATAGCCCCGACGCCGTCGGACACTACGGACTTTCCAAAGCCGACTACCTCCATTTCACCAGCCCGATCCGCCGCTACGCCGACCTCGTTGCGCACCGCGTTCTCGCCGGAGAACGCAGCGGCGGGCGCAAGGAATTCGCCGACATTTCCGAGCACCTCAGCACCACCGAGCGCAATTCCTCCGACGCCGAGCGCGACAGCGTCCGCCTCAAAAAGATGGAATACTTCCAGCGCCAGCTCGACGCCCGCGATCCGCGCACCTTCCGCGCCATCATCACCGACACCAAACCCCACGGCCTCCTCATCGAAATCCCCGAGGTGGACACCGTCGGCTTCATCCCCGTCAGCCTCCTCCCCAACGGCCCCTACTCCCTCGACAGCGCACGCAGCCGCCTCGTGAACCGCCGCACTAATTTCGCCTACAAAACCAGCGACATCCTCCAAGTCCACGTCTGCCGAGTAGACGCCGAGCAGCGCGAAATCGAATTCGCCCTCAGCGAACAACACGCCCCTAAAATCCGAAATCCGAAATCCGAAATCCGAAATTAATTTGTGCGCCTCCGCATTCTCACCATCGGAAAACCCAAACTCTCCTACGCCCGCGAAGGCGTTTCCGAATACGCCGGACGCCTCGGCAAAGGCATCGAAATCGAACATCTCAAAGCCTCCACGCGCGAACAGGAAAGCGAAGCGCTCATCGAACGCAGCGAAGGAACATTCCGCATCCTCCTCGATGAACGCGGCCAGCAACTCACCTCACTAGAACTCGCCGCCCGCATCGCGCAGTGGGAAATGCAGCGCACCAAAGCCATCACCTTCCTCATTGGCGGAGCAGACGGCCACACCGACACCCTCCGTGTCACAGCCGACTTTCGTTTCTCCCTCAGCAAACTCACACTCCAGCACGAACTCGCCCTCCTCCTCCTCCTCGAACAAATCTACCGCGCCCGCGCCATCAACGCCGGCACCCCCTACCATCGCGAATAGCGAGATGCTGGTTTCGGCATTGCACGGCAGCCGCTCGCTTCACAGACTCCGCGCCCCGTTATGAAAATCCACACTCTCCTCGGTATGCTTGTCCTCGCCAATGTCGCCTGCGCTGATGACTACGAAGCGCGCATCTTCACCGCGCCCGATGGTGGCAAGCTGCCTTATCGCCTGCTCCAGCCGCTCAAATACGACGCGGCGAAAAAATACCCGCTCGTCATCCTGCTCCACGGTGCGGGCGAGCGTGGCGACGACAACAGCGCGCAACTCAAATGGGGCGGCAGTCTTTTCACCAACGCCGAAGCGCGCGAAAAATTCCCCGCCTTCGTCCTCGTGCCGCAATGCCCGAAGGACCAAAAGTGGGTGGACATGGACTGGGGCGGCGACACCGGCACCGCGCCCGCTCAATCCTCCGCACCGCAAAAGCTCCTGCTCGCCGCACTCGAAACCGTGCAGAAAGAATTCAGCATTGATGCCGACCGGCTTTACGTCACCGGCCTCAGCATGGGCGGCTACGGCACGTGGGATTTGATCACGCGCTACCCGGATAAATTCGCCGCCGCCGCGCCCATCTGCGGCGGAGGGGATAAAACAAAAGCCGCCGCCGCGAAGCCCGTCCCCACGTGGGCATTTCATGGCCTCGCCGACGGCGTCGTGAAGCCCAGCCGCACCAAGGACATGGTCGAGGGATTGAAAGCAGCGGGCGGCACCGTCTTTCACACCGAATATCCCGGCGTCGCCCACGACTCGTGGGTGATGGCCTTTGCTGAGCCGAATCTGCTCCCGTGGATGTTCGCCCAAAAACGCGGCCTGCCCGCGCAGAAGAGCGAACTCGCCGTCAGCCCCTACACCGCGCTCGCACTGCCCGCTTCGCTCGACGCCTTCGCCGGCTCCGGCCCCGTGCAAATCAACAACTGGTTCCAGAAAACGTGGATCAAACGCCGCATCGAATTCCACCGCCAGCGCGAAGCCGATCAGGGCGCAGTCGTCTTCCTCGGCGACAGCATCACGCAGGGCTGGGGCAGTCTCGCGCAGGATTTCCCGAAAATGAAAACCGCCAACCGCGGCATCAGCGGCGACACCTCGCGCGGCGTCCTCTACCGCTTAAAGGAAGACGTGCTCGACCTTCACCCCAAGGCCGTCAGCCTCCTCATCGGCACCAACGACCTCGCCCAGGGCGGCACCCCCGAGCAGACGCGCGACAACGTCAAAGCCATCCTCTCCGAGCTGCAAAAACAGAACTCCAGCGTCCCCATCATCATCAACCACGTCATGCCGCGCGGCGCACAGGCCGGGAAATTCCCCGAGAAAATCAAAGAACTCAACGCCATGCTCGACGAGATCGTGAAAGCCGACAAACGCCTCACCCTTTGCGACACATGGAGCATTTTCGACGACGGCAACGGCATCTGCAAAAAAGAAGACTTCAACGACATGCTCCACCCCACCAAAGCCGGCTACGAAAAATGGAAAGCCGCCCTCGGCGAAGTCCTCACCAAGCTCGGGCTGTAGAGTTCGCCCGATGACCGGAGCCCCCGCCACCAACGTCGTCGCCTTGCCAACCTCCGCAGCGCAGAGCAAAAGGCCCGTGTGAAAGACGGGCACACCACGAAAAGCGAGAGCAGCTTTGGGAAAAAGCTTTGGTGCGTGCTCATCGTCCTCTTCCTCGGCGGCATCGGCTGGCAGATGTGGAAGCTCCACCTTTACAACAACGCCGTCCGCGAGGCGAAGGAGGCGGGGTTTGAGTGGATGTGCGAGGACACCATCAGCCTCATCCGGCAGGACTGGCGCAATGCGCTCAAAAAGGAAACATGGGGTGCGCACCACCGCGAGCTTAACATGAGAGAAGACCGCGACCTTAGCCGTTACCGCGAGATGCTCCACCATCTCCGCCCCACGGTCTTAAGTGCTCACGGCTACAAGGACGAAAATCTTGACGCCCTCAAGAGCCTCCCCGCCCTGCAAAGGCTCGCCCTCAGTAACTGCACCGCGCTGCAAAACGTGGACGCCCTCAAGAGCCTAACCGCCCTGCAAGTGCTCTACCTCGATGGCAACACCGCGTTGCACAACGCGGACGCTCTCAAGAGCCTCCCCGCCCTGCAATATCTCGAGCTCCGCGGCTGCACCGCGCTGCAAAACGTGGACGCCCTCAAGAACCTCACAACCCTGCAAGGGATCGGCCTCAGCGGCTGCGATAAAATCCCCGCTGCCGCGCTGCGCGAACTGCGCGCCGCCCTGCCGAATACCGACATCATCTTCCCCGACGGCACCAATAACCCGCCGCAGTAATGCGCCAAGCATACCGGCATTCTTCCCACAGGACGACACGCCATTGCCAGCGCCCTCCGGCGCTGCCCTACGGGCTGCCTGCGGCAGGCTTTCTCGCTCCGCTCGAATCGACTCCCGCCACTCGCCACTTACTGCGCGCTCCATCCTTCCCATCGCGCGGTTGGGAATCTATAGAGCTGCGTCCGCATGAAGATTCTTCGTTACAACAAACCCGGGTTTTCCAAAGCCGTCGCCGCCCTTCAGCGCAGCGCGGAGCCGGATGAACAGGTGCGCAATACCGTCGCGGCGATCATCGCCGGCATCCGCGAGCATGGCGACGCGGCGTTGCTGAGCTACACGGCGAAATTTGGAAGTGCCACGCTGCGCCCGGCGCAACTCCGCGTGACCGGGCCCGCGAAAGTGGACGCCGCCACGCGCCGCGCCATCGCCACCGCGCACAAGAACGTATTTAGCTTTGCCAAAAAGAGCCTGCGCAAGACGTGGAGCACCCGCAACGCTCAGGGCGCGCTCGTCGGCGAGCGGTTCGATCCTTTTCAACGCGTCGGCGTGTATGTGCCCGGCGGCACCGCGCCGCTCGTCTCGACTGCGGTGATGACGGTGACGCTCGCTGCCGCCGCCGGTTGCCCGGAGATCGTGGCCGTGACGCCGTGCGACAAAACCGGCGCGGTGAACCCCGCGCTTCTCCACGCGCTGCGGCACGCGGGGGCGACGGAGATTTATCGCGTGGGCGGCGCGCAGGCCATCGCGGCGCTCGCCTACGGCACGAAGACGATCCGCCCCGTGCAAAAGATTTTCGGCCCCGGCAGCCCGTGGGTCGTCGAGGCGAAGCGGCAGGTGTTCGGCCAGTGCGCGATTGATTTGCTGCCCGGCCCTTCGGAAATCCTCGTGCTCGCCGACGCAAGCGCCAACGCCGCGTGGGTCGCCGCCGACCTCCTCGCGCAAGCCGAGCACGGCCACGGCAGCAGCATCCTTTTCGTGACGGACAGCAAAAAACTCCTCGCCGCCGTGGAGAGCGAAGTGCGCGCGCAGGCCGCGAAACTTTCGCGCCGCGAATACCTCACCGAGGTGCTCGACCAAAATGCCGCGCTCGTGCTGGTGGAGAAGCTCGCCGACGGCGTGGCCATCGCGAATGACTTCGCGCCCGAGCACATTTCCATCGTGGCGAAAAATGAGGACACACTGGCAAAGCGCATCCACACGAGCGGTGCGATTTTCCTCGGCGGATGGTCGCCGGTCGCTGCGGGGGATTTTCTCGCCGGCCCCAGCCACACGCTGCCGACGGGCGGCGCGGGAAAATCGTTCCCCGGCCTCATGGCGGATATGTTTCAGCGCCGCACGAGCATCGTGCGCCTCGACGCGCGCTCGCTGCGCAAAAGCGTGGCGACCATCGAGCAGTTCAGCCGCATCGAAGGGCTGGATGCGCACGGTCGCAGCGCGAGCATCCGCTTTGAGTAGCCGCTGAAATTCGCTTTCCCGACGCACTACCTTCGCTAGCCTGCGCGCTCTCTCACTCACCACAACCACACACACGAAAGGAACACGACTATGGGCCTCATGGATTTCATCAAAAGCGAACTGATTGACATCATCGAATGGACGGATGACTCGCGCGATACGCTGTCGTTCCGCTGGCCGGACGATGACAAGGAAATCAAAAACGGCGCACAGCTCATCGTGCGTGAATCGCAGGAAGC
>CAMBOD010000159.1 GCA_945868985.1 Prosthecobacter debontii
TACATCGGCGACGACCAACGCGGCAAACTCGAAACCGTCATCGTCACCATGCGCAACAAAGCCGGCGTCACCGTCGAACTCATCGGCGCAGTCCACATCGCCGACGCCACCTACTACAAGGCGCTGAACGAACTCTTCACCACCTACGACGAACTCCTCTTCGAACTCGTGGACGGGCAGAAACTCAAAGCCGGAGCCGAAAACGCCCCCAAGCCCGCAAAAAAAGCCGCAAAGCCCGCCATTAAAAAGACCGCGCCGGTCCCAACAACACCCGCAGCCGACGAAGACAGCGACACCACCGAAGCCGCCGAAGAAAAAACCAACCCCGCCTTCGGAATCCTCCGCACCATGATGCAAGGCTTCGGCACCTACTTCCGTCTCCAATACCAGACCGACGCCACCGAAGGCATCAACTACAAAGCCAAAAACTTCGTCCACGCCGACGTCAGCATGGCCGAATTCGAGCAACTCCAAAGCGAGCACGGCGAATCCTTCGCCACCATCTTTCAAAAAGCCCTCGAGAGCGAAATGAACAAAGTCGGCAAAAAGTCCGAAGACGAACCCAAGGGCGGACAGCTCCTCCTAGCCCTTCTCGGCGACTCCAGCGGCATCAAGATCGCCATGGCCAAAATGCTCGGCAAAGTCGAAACCATCGGTGAAGAAGTCGGCTTCGGCGCAGGCTCAGTCATCGTCGGCGAACGCAACCGCGTCGCCCTCGAAATCTTCGACCGCCAAGTCAAAACCGGACGCAAAAAATTCGGTATCTTCTACGGCGCAGCCCACCTCGACGACATGGTAAAACGCCTCGAAAAACGCGACTACAAACGCACCGCCGAACGCTGGCTCACCGCCTGGGACATCAAACCCCGCGTGGACGAATTAAAACAGTAGCGACCCGGATCAGGCTCACTTCGCCTTCTCGATCATCTCTGCGAACTGGCGGAAAAAGTAGGTCGCGTCGTTGGGGCCGGGGGCGGCTTCGGGGTGGTATTGCACGGAGAAAATCGGATCGGACTTGTGTGCGAGGCCCTCGACGGTGTGGTCGTTGAGATTGATGTGTGAGACTTCCACGTCGCTCGGCAATGAGTCGGCATCCACGGCGAAACCGTGATTCTGCGAGGTGATGGTGACTTTTCCCGTGCGAACATCCTGAACAGGCTGATTGCCCCCGCGATGGCCGAATTTGAGTTTGAAAGTCTTTCCGCCGACGGCGTAGCCGAGCATCTGGTGGCCGAGGCAGATACCGAAAATGGGCGTGCGGCCCATGAGCTTGCGGATATTGGCGTGGACGTAGGTGAGCGCAGCGGGATCGCCGGGGCCGTTGGAGAGAAATACGCCGTCCGCTTTCATCGCGAGCACATCCTCGGCGGGAAAATCGGCGGGGACGACGCGCACGGCGAAGCCTTCCTGCCGGAGTCGGCGGAGGATGTTGCGCTTCATGCCGAAATCATACGCGACGATGCGGTGACGCACGGCTGGTAGCTTTTTGAAAACCTCGTTGCCCGAGCGCACTTCGACTTTGCTGCCGTCGCCTTTTACGAGCGTCCACTCGTGCGATTGCGTGCTGTCGGGGTCCCAGTCGAATGCGGCGGCTGGCGTGACTTCTTTCACGAAATCGCTGCCTGCCATCGGCGGCGCGCTCTTTGCGCGGGCGACGGCTTCCTCGGGTGTGAGTTCGCTGCTGATGCACGCCTGCATTGCGCCGCGCGTGCGGAGGTGCTTGGTGAGCGCACGGGTGTCGATGCCCTGGATTCCGGGCACTCCCCATTTTTTCAAATACTCGTCGAGTCCGCCGGTCGCGCGCCAGTTGCTGACGACGGGCGAAAGTTCCTCGATGACGAAACCGCGCACGTGGACGGCGGTGCTTTCATCATCGAGCGGGTTCACGCCGTAGTTGCCGACCTGCGGCACGGTCATCGCCACGATTTGCCCGCGATAGGAAGGATCCGTGAGCACTTCCTGATAGCCGGACATCGAGGTATTGAAACACGCCTCGCCGACCTTGGTGCCAGTGGCACCAAAGGATTCACCGATGAAAAACCGACCATCTTCGAGAGCAAGAACAGCACGCATGAGCGCGCGGAAGATGCGCAACCTATCGAACACGTGAAGCAAAAAGTGCGAACTTTTGAATTAATCCACGCAACCAGCGAGAACATCATGGTCTTTTAGCGGCAGCGTGAAAGGCTCCAGCGGCATCGGTTCGTCGTGTGAAAGGAAGCGCGCGCAGACAGTGAAAAACTCCTCGCGAGTGCGCGACCGCCGGATTGCGTGGAGGAAATCCCCCGTCGGCTCGACGCCGAGACCGATGAAGTTCAGATACTTTTTCATCTTCTGCACTTGCGCCGCCTCGGGATACTCCGGCGACGAAACGGCTTCGTAGAGCGCCTCGATATAGCCGAGCACATCGCGCCCGCGCGGGAGAAACAGCGGTTCGCCCGCGAGGTGTTCGCGGATTTGCCGGAAGATCCATGGATTGCGAATCGCCCCGCGCCCAATCATCAACCCGCGCGCGCCCGTCTCGCGCAAAATGTGCGCAGCCTTCGCCGCAGAGCTGACGTTTCCATTCGCCAGCACCGGGCATTTCATCGCTCCCGCCGCGCGTGCGATGGCCGTGTAGTCCACTTCGCTGCGATAGCCACCCGCGACCGTGCGGCCATGCACCGTCAGCAAATCGAGCGAGTGCTTTGCAAAAATCGCGAGCAGTTCGTCAAAGCTCTCTGCATCGCCGAAACCAAGGCGCGTCTTCACCGTGAACTTCACCTGCACCGCATCGCGCAGCGCGCCGAGGATCGAATCCACCCGCGCAGGCTCGCGCAGCAAACCGCCGCCCGCGCATTTCCGATACACGATGGGCGCAGGGCAGCCGAGATTCAGATCCACCGCCGCGATGTCATGCTTTTGCAGCTCCTTCGCCGTGCGAACGAGCGCGGGGATGTCGTTGCCGATCATCTGCGCGACGACCGGTCGGCCCGTGGGATTTTCGGTGATCGAGCGGAGGATCGGCTTGTCCAGCCGCGAGTCGCCGTGGACGCGGAAGTATTCCGTAAAATAAACATCCGCCCCGCCGTAGTCCTTCATCAGCCGCCAGAACGACAAATCCGTCACCTCCTGCATCGGCGCAAGCGCGAGCACCGGCGCGGGCGCGGAGAAAAATTGATCAAATGTGGCGACGGGATTCAAAGCGAATGATTTAAGAACACACGGAGGAACCGCTAATCCACGCTAATCTTCGCTGATGGATCAGGCGGCACACACTTTAACCGAGCAGCATGATGTGGTGATTAGCGAAGATGAGTGCCGATTAGCGGTTTGAAAAATCATCCGCGCACATCCGCGTAAATCTGCGGTTTAAAATGCGCCGTCTTCCGCTATTCACCACACGTGCTCGACACCCAAACATCCACAAAGCCGCGTTCGCTCCACGACTTTACCTTCGCGAAATTGGAGCGCGAACTCGTTGGCGACGGCCTGCGTCCCTCGCACACCCGCGCGCTCTGGCGTGCGCTGCACCGCGAGGCGACGTGTGATTTCTCCCAGCGCGCCGACTTCCTCCCTCCACTCCGCCGATGGGTGGATGCGAATGTCGGAAACGACGCGCGCCTTTTCGCTGACTCGCCCGAAGTCGTCGCAGACACCGCAAGTTCCGACGGGCTCACGCGCAAATTTCTCCTCCGCCTCGACGACGCACAGACCATCGAAACCGTCGTCATGGGCTACACGGGCCGCCACACCGTTTGCGTGAGCACGCAGGCCGGTTGCGCGATGGGCTGCGTGTTTTGCGCCACGGGTCAGATGGGATTCGTCCGCCATCTGCGCCCCGGCGAAATCGTCGCCCAGGTCCTCCTCGCCCAGCGCACCCTGCGCGCAAACGGCTCGGCGCTTCGCAACCTCGTCCTCATGGGCATGGGCGAGCCGCTGCACAATTACGACGCAGTGATGACCGCGCTCGACATCATCACCGATTCACGTGGCATCGGCCTCGGTCCGTCGCGCATCAGCATCAGCACCGTCGGCGTCGTCCCCGGCATCCTCCGCCTCGCGGCGGAAAAACGCGGCTACCATCTCGCAGTCAGCCTCCACGGAGCGAGCGAGGAGGAACGCTCCGCACTCGTCCCCGCCAGCCGCCGCTGGCCGCTCGCCGAACTCATCGCCGCCTGCAGCACCTATTCCGAGCAGACCGGACGCAAAATCTTTTTCGAGTGGACGCTCATCGCCGGAGCCAACGACTCCCCCGCCACCGCCGAGCGCCTCGCCGCGCTGCTCACCGGCATCCGCTCCCACGTCAACCTCATCCCGCTCAACCCCACGAACGGATTCAGCGGCACCGCCACCGCCGCCGCCGCCGCCATCGAATTCCAGCGCACGCTCAAAGCCGCTGGCATCCCCAGCACCATCCGCCAGCGCCGTGGAATAGACGTCGCCGCCGGCTGCGGCATGCTCCGCGCGGAAAAGACGCGCGTCAGCCGGTAGCATTTTCTCGCACCTGCCTAGCAAACAATCATGCGCAGGTGGCGAAACCACTCTCAAAACAACCTGCAAATTCCATGGCCGTTACTCGCGTTCACATCGGTAAGATTGAACCGTGGCAACCATACCAGCGAGTAAGTCATCGGGGACTGAAGAATCCTCAAGGGGCAGCATAACATTCGAAACAAAGCCTTTTTCAGGAATATTGGCTTGTAGGCTATATCCAGAAATCGGCGAATGGAAACGAGCGATCCATATCTGGCGTCCATCACCTAGAGAAACGGACGATAGTTTCTTATATGTCAACGGATCATGCGAAATAGACTTCGGTTTGATCTTGGGGAAAAAACGCGCGCGAATCTCGCGATGCTCAACCAGACGCTTAGTTTCAGACAGCCGAGCATCTCTCATGAGAAAAGAATAGAGCTTAGATTGTGAGGTGCTGCACACAACCCGTCTGTCGCCTTCTGTGCCTATCACAATAGGCGACATAAAATGATCGTGGTGGCAAAATGAGCCAACATTACACGGGGAACCTGTTGGATCCAAATGCCAGTCGCGCGGAGCAGCTACGACGACGGTGGCTTTGTAGTCAGGCACAGGAACAAGATACTTGTTGTGCGCAAAAGGAGCGGGACGCATCCACCCCCTGTATGTGCTGCAACTGACAAAGAGCAGTGGCGTGAGGGCAATAAGGAAAACCCGTTTCATTCTTGGAGAGAGCATCGGCGTGGTTTTTGCGCAGACAGGAATAAGGGGCAACGAAATTGTCAGGCGAGGCGGGTGCCTTCCCAACGATTAACAAGTCACTAGTCACGGGAGCGCAGCGACCCTCACAGCCCGTGGGATATCCGATGCTCTCGTAGCCGACGGGGTTTCCGGTCGCGCATTGCCTTTCATGGACAAAGGCGGGGTGCGTGTGCATCTTCCGCGCTCCATGAAGTTCCATTGGTTCCTTATTCCTTTGCTCACTGCGGTGGCGGTGGCGCAGCCCAACGAAATCCGCAAGTCGCTTGCGCGAATCAACAACACAGCGCAGGAGTTTAATTACCGGGTGCCGTGGTTGCCGGGGCAGATCGGCGGCGGGAGCGGGACGGGCTGGGTGGTCGCCAAGGACAGGCTGATGACGAATGCTCACGTCGTCAGCAATGCGAAGCTGCTCACGGTGGAGAAAGAGAACGATCCCAAGAAGTATGTGGCGACGGTGGAGTTCATCGCGCACGACTGCGACCTCGCGCTGCTCAAGGTGGAGGACAAAGATTTCTGGAAAGATACGAAGGTGCTGGATGTCGGCGGCGTGCCGGAAATCGAGAGCAGAGTTTCGGTGTATGGCTACCCCATCGGCGGCGAGCGGATGAGTGTGACGCAAGGGATCGTGTCGCGCATTGATTTCCGACCGTATGCGCACTCGGTGATGGATTCGCATTTGTGCATTCAGATTGATGCGGCGATCAATCCCGGCAACTCCGGTGGCCCCGTGCTGCAATCGGGCAAGGTGGTGGGCGTCGCTTTTCAAGGTCTCTCGGGTGCGGACGCTCAGAACGTCGGCTACATGATCCCCACGCCGGTGGTGAAACATTTCCTCAAGGACGTGGAGGACGGCCTTTACGACCGCTACATGGATTTGAGCATCA
>CAMBOD010000160.1 GCA_945868985.1 Prosthecobacter debontii
CCGTCATCGGCCACTACCAGGCCAGCTACCGCGACCCGAAGCGCGACAAGACGCATGGCCGCATCTGGCGCATCAGCGCGAAAGGACGCCCTGCCCTCCGGCCGCCCGAACTCGCCAAGATTGACACGCCCTCGCTGCTCGAACAACTCGGCTCGCCGGAACGCTGGACGCGCTATCAAGCGCAGCGCGTGCTTTTTTGGAGGCCAACGGATGAGGTGGTGAAAGCGCTCGATGCGTGGACAGCGAAAGTCACCGACGAGGCACTGCTACGCCGCGCGCTCGGCATTTACGAAGCGCATGAAACAGTGCGACCCGAGCTGCTCAAGCGCCTGCTCGCCAGCAAGGATGCTCGCGTCCGCGCCTACGCCACGCGGATGGCAGGGATGTGGTCGGTTCGGGTGCCCGAAGCCATCGCTCAATTAAAGACCAGCGCCGTCGATTCCGACGCCCGTGTGCGACTCGAAGCCATCGTCGCCGCAACATACATCGCCAAACCCGAGGCCGTCGAAATCCCCGGCCTCGCTTCCACGCAGCCGCGCGACAGATTCATAGACTACGCGCTCACGCAAAGCATCCGCGCCCTCAAGCCGCAGTGGCAGCCCGCGCTCGACAAGCTCACCTTCGGCGGCAACGCCGCAGCGCGCGACTTCGTCGTGAAAATCGGCGGCGCAGTCCCGCCAGCGGAGCACCCCGGCAAAGCCACCTACGACTCGCTCTGCCTGAATTGCCACCAAGCCAACGCCAAGGGACTCGCCAACATTTACCCGCCGCTCGCCGGTAGCGAATGGGTCACTGGCGACAAAGCCGCGCTCATTAAAATGCTCCTCCACGGCCTCTCCGGCCCCATCACCGTGAAAGGCGAACCCTACGGCACCGGCAACCCCATCCCCATGCCCCCGAGCGGACTCGACGATCAAAAAACCGCCGACGTCCTCACCTACATCCGCGCCAACTTCGGCAACCAGGCCGACGCCGTCACCCCCGAAGAAGTCCGCACCCTCCGCGAAAAACACAAAGACCGCACCACCCTCTGGACCGTCCCGGAACTCACGCCTGCAAAGTAGTTTTGCACCACTCGCCTCGGATGAAGAACTGCCTTCTCGCTATAGCCATAATGATGGTCGCCAGTGCCACGCAGGCGGCGAATGTCTTCGATGAAATGGTGCGCTCGACTCCGTGGCTCAGCCCGGCGGATGAATTGAAATCCTTCGTCGTGCCGGAGGGGTTTGCCGTGCAGTTGGTGGCTGCGGAGCCGGAGATCGGGAAGCCAATTTCGATGAGCTTCGACGCGATGGGTCGCTTGTGGGTGGCGGAGACGAATGCCTACCCCATCGAGACTGCGCCGGACAAAACGCCGCGCGATCTCATCCGCATCCTTTCCGATTTCAAAGCCGACGGGCGCGCGGGGAAGAACGAAGTTTTCGCCGACGGACTGTCCATGCCGGACGCGGTCGCACCTTACAAAAATGGCGCTGTCGTTTTTTCGATCCCGAACATCGTGCGCTTGCAGGACACGGATGGCGACGGGAAGGCCGACAAGCGCGACGTGGTGCTGGGGCCGTTCGCCGCGAAGGACACGCACAATCTCGCCAACAATTTCCGCCGTGGATTCGACGGCTGGATGTATGGCGGCCAGGGCGTGGCAAACAAGTCGGCGATGAAGGGCGGCGATGGGAAGGAATTCAGCATGAGCGGCGGCACGTTCCGTTTTCGGCCTGACGGGATGAGCATCCAAAAGTATGGCGACGGGCAGGCGAATGTCTTCGGCCTGTGCTTTGATCCGCTCGGCAATCTCTTCACGTCGGACTGCCACTCGATGCCGATTTATCAAAACATCTATGGCGGTTTCTATCCGGTCTTTGGCAAGCCGCACGACGGCCTCGGCTACGCGCCACAGATGCTCTCGCACAGCCACGGTTCTACGGCGATTTCCGGCCTCGCGCATTGCGACGAACCGCTGTGGCCTGCGGAGTTTCAGGGAAATTTCTTTCTCGGAAACGTGGTGACGAGCCGCGTGAACCGCGACCGCATCGAAGAGCACGGCTCGACGAAAATCGCGAAAGAAATGCCGGACATCGTGAGTTCACGCGATCCGTGGTTCCGCCCGGTTGACGTGCAACTCGGCCCCGATGGTGCGCTTTACATCGCGGATTTTTACAACCGCGTGATCGCACACGTCGAAGTGCCACTCAATCACCCGGGCCGCGACCGCAAGAGCGGACGCATCTGGCGCGTGGTGCGCGTCGGTGCCGATGGAAAGCCAATGCTCCGGGCGCGCCCTGATTTCACAAAGCTGAGCGTTGCAGAAAAGGTCGCTCAGCTCAGTGACCCGAGTCATTCGCATCGTCTCGCAGTGCTGAATTTTCTCGCAGACCAAGGCGGCGATGAAGTCGTCAATGCAGTGCGCAAGGCTTCGCAAAAGAAGGATGCCGACCTCAATCTGAGAGCAGGCGCGCTGTGGATTCTGGAAAGACTCGGCGCGTTGACGGACGCCGAACTCTCCGCCTCTGCGAAGGACGCCGAGCGTTTGATCCGCACGCACGCCCTTCGCATTCTAGTCGAGCGCGCAAACTGGAAGCCAAGCGAGCTAGCGATGGTGATCGACGCCACGAAGGATCCGGACGGCTTCGTCGCTCGCGCGGCGGCAGATGGCCTCGCGCGCCATCCTGCGCCGGAACACATTCCTGCGCTGCTCGCCCTGCGCCATCGCGCGCCGGGCGATGACACCCACCTTGTCTATCAAGCGCGGAAGGCGCTGCGGGATCAGTTGCTACTCGCGGAGAGTTTCGCGTTCGTCGGAAAGCAGACGCTTAGCGACGCCGATGCGCGGGCGATTGCCGATGTCGCGCTGGCGCTGCCTTCATCGGGCGCTGCCGCATTTTTCGCCAAGTATCTGGCGAAGTTTCCCGCCAACGGAAAACCCAACAAAGACTGGGTGCGCCACATCGCACGTTTCGGCGATGTCGCCAGCATGGACGCGCTCGCCGATTCGCTGGCTGCCAATTCCGCCTACGATCCCGACACCCAACTCGACCTTTTCCAAGCCATGCGGCAAGGCGCTGAGCAGCGCGGGTTGAAGCCGGGCGACAAAATGAAAACGTGGGCCGGCAAGCTCGCTGCGCGATTACTCGAAACCACCCCTCCAAATCCCGCACGCCAGAAAGCTGCGGCGGAGTTGGCGATGAAATTGCAACTCAGCGAAATGGAAAAGCCGCTGAGCGCACTTGCCATCGAAGTATCCGGCGACATCGAAGTGCGAACCGCATGCCTGCGCGCCTTGCTGTCGCTGAATGCCTCCGAACATTTGCGGGAAGCGGGAACTTTTCTGAACGACGCAGGACTCGCAGTGGAACGTCGCGCCGAAATCGCACAGTCACTCGCCAAGCTGAACTCAGCGGAAAGCCGGAAGCTGCTGACGCAAAGTCTGCGTCAAGCGCCCGAGCGTTTTGCCATCATCATCGCCACCGCGCTCTGCGGAACAGGCGAAGGTGCGGATGCACTCATGCAAGCAGTCGCCGACGGACAGGCCCCCGCCGCGCTGCTCACACAGCGGGCCATCAAGGACAAACTCCTCGCCGTGCGTCCGAAACTCGCCGAGCAAATCGCCAGCCTCACCGCCAAAATCGGAGCAAACTCCGAGCGCCTGCAAAAGATCGCGAAGGAACGCGCTGCCGCATTTCCAAAAACAGCCAGCGCTGAGGAAGGCGCGAAGGTTTACCAAACCCATTGCGTCGCCTGCCACAGCATCGGCGGAAAAGGCGGACACGTCGGCCCAGAGCTGGACGGCATCGGCCATCGCGGCCTCGAACGCCTCTGCGAAGATGTCCTCGACCCTAATCGGAATGTGGATCGTGTCTTTCGCTACAGTATCGTGACGCTCAAAAACGGCACCGCAATCACCGGCCTCTTCCGCCGCGAAGAAGGCGCACTCCTAGTCTTCGTAGATGCCAGCGGCAAAGAACTCACCGTCGAGAAAGCCGAAATCACGCAACGCACCGAATCCGAAACCTCCCTCATGCCAGAAATCTTCGCCGACATCCTCCCGCCCGCCGATTTCCAAAACCTCATGGCCTACCTCCTCTCGCAATCCACAAAGTAGGTGCCCCCGCTGGGCGCACGCGCCTTAAAAGGAATTGCCAAGGGCGCGGGGGAATCTCCATGTTCGCGCAACCGTGAGCAACGAATCCGCCAATCCACTTCGTGAGGGTCTTTCTAATCGGGCGATGCCCCAACCGTGCAACGTCGTAATCTTCGGTGCATCGGGCGACCTGACCTTCCGCAAACTCATCCCTGCGCTCTACAATCTCGCCGCCGATGGCGATTTGCCGGGCGCTGCCAACATCGTTGGTTTCGCGCGACGCGAAAAATCAGACGAGAGCTGGCGTGCGGAGTTGAAGGAGACGACTGCGAAGTGCTCGCGCTCGGGATTGAATGAGGAGGTGTGGGACGGATTCAGCAAACGGATTTACTATCACCAGTCGGAGTTCGGCGATGCAGCGGGCTATGCACGCCTGAAGCAGAAGCTCGATGCTCTGGATGCGGTGGGCGGCACGCGCGGAAACCGCCTGTTTTACCTCTCGGTAGCACCGGCGGAATTTGAGGGAATCATCGCCCAGCTCATCGCAGCGGGACTGACGCAAAGCGGCGATGGTTCGTGGTCGCGTGTGATTGTGGAAAAGCCTTTCGGCACAGACCTCGCGACGGCGCAGGATCTGAATACGATCATCGCGCGCGCCTTCGCCGAGGGCGACACATTCCGTATTGACCACTATCTGGGTAAAGAGACTGCGCAGAACATCATGGTGCTGCGTTTCGCGAACTCGCTCATCGAGCCGCTGTGGAATCACCGCTACATTGACCACGTGCAGATCACGAGCGCGGAGCAACTCGGCGTGGAAGCGCGGGGGCCTTACTACGACAAGTCGGGCGCGCTGCGCGACATGGTGCAGAGTCACCTTCTGCAAATTCTCTGCCTCACTGCGATGGAGGCTCCGACGAATCTTTCCGCCGACGCGGTGCGCGACGAAAAGCTGAAGGTCGTCCGCAGCCTGCGCCGGATGTCCGCAGACGATGTCTCGCGTGATGTGGTGCGCGGGCAATATGCAGCCGGGGCCATCGGCGGAAAACAAGTGCCCGCCTATCGCGCAGAGGATCGTGTGAATCCGAAGAGCGAGACGGAGACGTTCGTCGCGCTGAAACTCCACGTGGACAACTGGCGCTGGCATGGCGTGCCGTTTTACATGCGCGTGGGCAAACGGCTCGCGAAGGGCGGTGCGGAAATCGCAGTGCAATTTAAGGAGGCACCCGGCGTTCTTTTCAACAGCGCGGAGACTCCGCTCGGACCAAACCAACTCGTCATTCGCATCCAGCCCGACGAAGGCGTGTCACTCCGGCTGCAATGCAAAGTGCCCGGCAGCACGCTGCGCATCGAGCCGGTGAAAATGGATTTTCACTACGGAACGAGCTTTGGAAAACAGAGCCCCGAGGCCTACGAGCGGCTGATCCTCGATTCGATGAGCGGCGACGCCACGCTCTTCGCACGACGCGACGAAGTGGAGGAGGCATGGCGCTTTGTGGACGTGATCGAAAACACATGGCACGCCAGCACGACGCCTCCCCCGCTCTGCGATTATCCGGCTGGAAGCTGGGGCCCGAAGGAAGCGGACGATTTGCTCGAACGCGATGGTCGTGCGTGGCGGAGGATGTAATCCATGGCTCTCGACACCACTACACTCGGCACGCCCGTCGAAGTCGCGGCCATCGGCAAGGAGTTGAAAAAACTCTGGGCAGCCGACAAGACCCGCACGCGCGCAACGCTGTTTAATTTCGCCATCGTCTGCCAGGGCGAGGAGGCGATGACCGTAAATACGGAATTGCTCTCGGACTTCGTGCGCGGCCACGCATTTCACGCGCTGCTCCTCGGCATCGCGCCCGGAGCCGGTGAAACCAAAGTGCAGGCGTGGATCAACGCGCACTGCTTTCTGCCGAAGGTCGGCGCAAAGCACGTCTGCTGCGAACAGGTCTCCATTTTCGTAGAGGGAAATGTGAAGGCGCTGCTGCCAAATCTCCTTTTCTCGCAGCTCGATTACGAC
>CAMBOD010000161.1 GCA_945868985.1 Prosthecobacter debontii
AGGAGGGAAAATCTCGACTGCATCGAAGCCAAGAGCCGCCGCCCGTGCGCAACCATCAGCAAGTCCCTCGTGAAAAACAAAAGGCCCGCTGCGAGCTTCGGGGACAAGGCAGATGGTGATGGCGGATTTCATTGGTGTTTAGCCCACGAAGAGCGGGCGGAGGTGGCGGGTGTAGAGGTTTTCGGTGACGTTTTTGGCGACGATGGCTTCGTTGGCTTTCAGCAGGTCGAGGTAGGTCGCGCCTTTTTTGGCGGCGAGCTTGAATGAGACGTGCAGGAGTTGCCGGAGGCTGGCGTTGAATTCGGGATGGCCAGGGATGTGGCGTAGGGCGTTGGCAAATTGCGCGCTGCTCCAGGTGTTGACGACGGCAGAGGAGGGGAGCTTCGCGCGATCAATATCAATGACGCTGGCGTAGGGAGCGCAGAGTTCGTCCACGTGTTCGAGCGCGTAGGCGTAAATTTCTTTGCCGAGTGCGAGGCCGTCGCCGCCGGCCTCGGCGAGGCCGATCAATTCCTCCAGCCACGTGGTGCCCGCTGTTTTGACATGGACGCCTGCGCCGGTGCGCGCTAGGGCGCGGCGAATGATTGGGTAAAGAGAAAATTTATCCGAGCCGCTGTGGACGCTGAGTTTGAGATTTTTCGGCAGACCGTAGAGCGCGACGGCGTGGGCGATGACGGCGAGGTCGTCGTTGAACTCGCGCTCGAACTGTGCGAGGTCGCCGACGTAGTCCACGCCTTTGTTGAAACGCCCGGTGAATTTCGGCGCGATGGTCTGCGCGGGAACGCGTGCATCGGCGAGCGCGGCGAGGATGACGAGCAGTTCCGGCGGTGTCTGCGGCGAGTCGGTTTCATCCATCGAGACTTCTGCGATGAAGCGACGCTTGCCGATTTTGTGCGCGATGTGGCGGTGGATTTCACCAGCGTCGTGGGCGGCGCGGAGATACTTGCCTGCGATGCGCGCGATGTCTTCCTCGGTGGTGTGAAAAGGCGCGCTCACTCCGGTGATGTTGTGCGTGCCGATCAATTCCGAGTGCCGCATGACGAACGCTTGCACGTCCTTTTCATCGGCGGGCTGGCCGATGCTGTCGGCGACATCAATCGTGAAAAAGTCCGACGCATCGAGAAAGCGCTCCACGGTTTCGAGGCGGATGTGGTCGGCGTCCACGTGCCAGCCTTTTTTCCAATCGAGCGCCTCGACTGCGACCTTCGCGGCGGCGAGCACCGATGCGGGTTCGCTGCCGATGAACGTGTGTTCGCGGTTGGATTTGTTCCAAACGGGAATGACCTCCACGCCGTCTGCGGCGATGAGTTGGCAGGCGCGGAGCTGGGCTTTGGCCTGATGAGCGAAGCGGTCGCCTACACCGATGGTGAATTTTTCGAGCGTCAACATGAGGAGGGAACGCTAACAGTATGTTTTTGAAACGTGAAGTCTCATAGATTTTAGCATGAAAGAAATAGGGCGTTATGTAGGTTGATCCTGTTTCGACTTGGCGGACAGCGAAGTGTAAGCGGTAAAAGCGAGAATCAGACAGAATCAGTCTCTGTTCTGACTGTTACTCTTAAAATAAAAACAACCCGGAGTTTCGCTGCGGACGCTTCTTACCCGGCGATTGCTTTGTTGTGGTAGGAGTGTGCGAAGGGCGGGATGTTCAGCTTGCCTAAGGCTCTACGGGCAGCAGACGGGGTTAATCATTTTTCCATCCGGCTCGCTAGGCTCAGTCAGGATGAGAGCGCACATAGATCGAGTGCATGGATGTAGGACATACTAGGTTCGCAGCGCGTCCCGACCCCAAGCAGTGTCGGCGTCGAGAAAATCTACCGCTACCGTTCAATAATTTACTTCACAGCGAGGTGGGGTAGTGGCTACCCGCAGTTTCATGCGGGGGAGCTTTGCCAACTAGCAGGCGAAGATTTTGTCGGTGCGCTCTGCGAGGAATTTCAGGCGGGTGGCGTCGCCGCCTCCGACTTCGAGGATGCCGTAGCCTTCGTAGCCGACTTCATCGAGGGCTTTCATCACGGCGGGCCAGTCGTTTTCTCCCTCCATTAATTCCACCTCAAAGCCGGCGAAGGGACCGTGTTTGTCGCGTTTGGAGCGGCTGTATTCTTTGATGTGGAGGTTAAAGAGGTGTTTCTTCCCGAGGGTGCGGACCCAGTGTTCGGGCCAGCCGAAGGTGACGCAGTTGCCGATGTCGAAATGCCAGCCGACCAACGGGCTGTTGATTTCTTCGAGGTAGCGTTTGGCGGCGACGGGTTCGTTGATGAAGCGGTTCCAGACGTTTTCGACGGCGATGGCGCACTTGGATTGCTCGGCGGTTTCGAGGCAGCGCTTGATGCCTTCGATGCTGCGCTGCCAGCACTGCTCGTAGGTCACGTCTTTTTCCACGGTGCCGGGCACGAGGAGGACGCTCTTGCAGCCGATTTCGCCGCCTTGTTTCAGTGCATACTTGAGGCCGTTCACGGTGCGCTCGCGTTTGGCGGGATCGGGCGAACTGAGTGGAAAACTCCAGTGCGGTGTGCAGATGATCCCCGCGACTTCTAGCCCGCTGGCTTTGCTGGCTTCGATGATTTTGTCCGTCGTCAGTCCGTCGTCGGGCAGGTTGAGTTCGATGCCGTCGAAGCCCGCGTCTTTGATCGCCTTGAAGCGATCATTGAGCGAGCCCTTGATGTTGCACATTCCGAGGTTCACCGCCTTCTTCAGCTTGGGGCGCTTTTTCGCGGCGGCGTCCTGTGCGTTGGTAAAAAGCGTACTGCCTGCGAAGGCTGCGCTGGTGGCGAGGAATGTGCGGCGGTTCATATGGTTATAGTGCGCGGGTTACGCGGGGAGTTTGTAACGGCCCGGCATCGCTACTTCCTGCGGAGGCATCTTGGTGTCGAGCTGTAGGGCGTTGATATCCACGGGTGTCCACGTTTCGTTGGAGTTCACAACGTCGTCCCACTCGATGGTGCGGCCGGTGTAGGCGCTCATGCGACCCATAATGGCGAGGCGCGAGCTGTGTGCGAGTTGCTCGCCCATGTTCACGGGTTTTCCTGCGCGGATGCTTTGGATGAGTTCCTTGTGTTCCTCGACATACATGAGGTTTTTTTCGCCGGGGGCCGTGCCGTCCGCAGAGCCGTTCTTTTCATAGTGCCAGCGTTTACCGTCGGCAGTTTCGAGCACGTGGAGCGGCTTGAAACCACTGACCTGACCGGTGCCGTTTGCGCCCATGATGTAGTCGGAGTTTTCGTTCGAGCAGCCGCCTTGCTGGCGGGCAAAAATGAAACCGCGCGCTCCACCGGGGAACTCATACATGATCGAAAAGTGGTCATACACGTTGCCGAATTCCGGCTCCACGCGCTGCTGGCGTCCACCGATTGCAGTGCATTTCACAGGCGGCACATCTTTGAATGCCCAGCTCATTTTATCCACACTGTGCACGGCTTGCTCGACGATGATGTCGCCGGAGAGCCACGTGTAATAAAGCCAGTTGCGGAGCTGGTATTGCACGTCGCTCCATTCCTTCTTGCGCTCGTTGGGAGCCCATGGGCTGCTCGTGAGGTAGGTGCCGTAGTAGGCGCGAATGTCGCCGATGAAACCCGCGTGCATTTTCGCCCATGTCGCGCGCTCGGCGAAATTGTAGCGCCAGCAAAAGCCCGTCTGAATCGCGAGATTCTTCTCCTTCGCCTTCTTCACGGCCTCCAGCGCGTGGCGGATTGCCGGGGCGTCCACGCCGAGCGGCTTTTCACAAAAGACATGCTTTCCGGCGTTGATGGCTTTGTGGAGATGCGCGGGGCGGAATCCGGGAGGCGTGGTGAGGAGGACGATATCAATGTCCGTCGCGAGCACCTTATCAATCGCGTCCAGACCGACGAACCGCTGATTGTCCGGCACTTTCACCTGATCCGGTTTTGCGGTCTTGATGTTGTTGTAGCTTGTCTCGAGTTTGTCCGCGTGGACATCGCCCATCGCCACGAGCACCACGTTTGGGTCGGCGTTCATCGAGTCCGTCAGTGCGCCACCTCCACGGCCACCGCAGCCGACGATGCCGATCTTGATGGCCTTCGCGGCCTGCGCATTGACGATGTGCGGGAAAGCAAGGACGGCCCCGCTGGCAAGCGCGGTGCGACCAAGGAAGGAGCGACGTGTGACTGGATTGGTGGGTGTGTTCATGTGCGTTTGGAAAAGAGGCGGTGAAATTAGTGGCGACGCGACGCATGTCGAGCGCAGCATTCGCGGAATTCAAACCAACAGGCCGTGAAAGTCTTTGTCGAAATTTACAGAAAAAGTTGCGGGACTTTTTGTTTGCACAATGCGGATGTGCCGCTAGTTTGCGCGCCCTTTTCCGCACATTATTATGAAAGCCGACATCCATCCTGACTACAAAGAGACGACCATCCACTGCGCTTGCGGTGCCAGCTATCGCACCAGCTCCACGCGCCGCGATTTGAAAGTAGGTATCTGTGCATCCTGCCATCCTTTCTTCACGGGCGAGCAGAAATTCGTGGATACCGCAGGCCGCATCGAGAAGTTCTCGAAGCGCTACGGCACCGCGCCTCTTCGTGCGACGAAGGCCGTCAAGGCCTAGCTCGTTCCAATTTGATTTTTGAGACGGTGGAGGCGCTGTTGCGTTTCCACCGTTTCGTCTTTCCTGCACATGGATTTTGCACCGCTCATTGCCCGAAAACGCGAACGCTTGCTTGAAATCGAGAAGGCCATCTCCGAGCCGAATCTCTACGACAACCCGAAGCGTGCGCAGGAGCTTTTGCGTGAAAACACACGGCTGAAGCAGACGGTGGCGACGTGGGATGCCTTTGAAAAAACGGCCCGCGAGTATTCCGAGAACCTCGAAATGGCGAAGGGCACGGATGAACTGGCCGAGATGGCGCAGGCGGAATTACCGGAGTTGGAAAAGCGCGCGAAGCAGTTGGAGCGTGAGATGTTGGTGACGCTCTTGCCGCCCGACCCGAACGAGGACCGCGACGCCATCATGGAAATCCGCGCAGGCACCGGTGGCGACGAGGCGGCGATCTTTGCGGCGGACCTTTACCGGATGTATCTGCGCTACGCCGAGACGGCGGGGCTGACGATTGAGAGCATCGAAAGCAGCCCGAGCGTGCTCGGCGGGTATCGCGAGATTATTTTCAAAGTGAGCGGCGAGAATGTATTTCGGAAGCTGCGCTACGAAAGCGGCGTGCATCGCGTGCAGCGCGTGCCGGCGACCGAGGCGCAGGGGCGCATCCACACGAGCGCGGCGACGGTGGCAGTGTTGCCGGAGGCTGAGGAGGTGGATTTTGAACTCAAGGCGGAGGATTTGCGCATTGATGTGTGCCGCTCCGGCGGGCCGGGAGGGCAGGGCGTGAATACGACCGACTCCGCCGTGCAAATCTTGCACATCCCCACGGGGACGATTGTGCGCTGTCAGGACGGACGCTCGCAGTTGAAGAACAAGGAAAAGGCGATGGTGGTCTTGCGTTCGCGCCTGCTGGAGAGAAAGCAGCGCGAAGAAGCCGAGAAACATTCCGCCGCACGCAAGAGCCAGGTCGGCGGCGGAGATCGCTCGGAAAAAATCCGCACCTACAATTACCCGCAGAACCGCGTGACCGATCATCGCATCGAGATGACGCTCTACAATCTGGATCGCTTCATGGAAGGCGAAGTGCAGCAGATGTTCGACGCCCTCGCGCAAGCCGACCTCGACGAACGCCTCGCCGCAGCGAGCATCGAGTAAAACCAGACGCTCGCGGATGTTTTTTCCGTGAGAATCACATCATCGTATCTTCGCCGCTTGCTGCATCGCATGTGCGCGTTTACGAAGCACTTCATGTGTCGCGCCCTTATTCTCGTCCTCGCTCTCGGTGGCTTCACGGTATCGGCTTTCGCGCAGTTACCAGTCGTTGATCCGCCACGCGCGTGGAAGACGTCCGCAGGCGCTCCCTTTCAGGCCACGTTGCTTTCCTTCGACGGGACGACCGCCATTTTTAAAATGCCCAACGGCCAGCGGGTGCCTGCGCCTGCGGACAAGCTGAGCGCAGAAGATCAGGCATATCTTGCCGAGTGGGTGAAAAAGCAACCGCTTCAATTCACGATGCCGGAAGTCGTCGG
>CAMBOD010000162.1 GCA_945868985.1 Prosthecobacter debontii
GAAAATACACCGACCGTTTTCGCCGAAGCGCGGGAGGCTCTGGAAGACACGGATGCAGTCCGGCTTTCACGTGCCGCTCACACGCTCAAAGGCAGTTGCTCAAACTTCGGCGCCCATCGTTTGCAGAAAGTATGCGACCAACTTGAAAAAACAGCGAATGCCGGCGATCTCGATGCGGCGCGCAGAATACTGGGAGACGCCGAGCGCGAATTCGGCTACGTCCGCGTCGCACTCCAACACGAACTGCCAGCCAGCCTTTCAGAAAAAGCATGAAAATACTCATCGCAGAAGACGATCCCGTCTCCGCAAAAATTCTCCAATTCACCCTCGAAAATGCGGGTCATAAAGCGATCATCTGTGCCAACGGACAGGCTGCTTGGGAGGAGTTTGATCGTGAGCCGACGCGTGTGATCGTGAGCGACTGGATGATGCCAGAGAAGGACGGGCTCGAACTTTGCGCCATGGTGCGTGGGCGGCCCCGGACGGACTACACTTACTTCATTTTGCTGACGGCGATTCACACCGGGCGTGAAAATTTACGCAAGGCGATGGATGCCGGCGTGGACGACTTCCTCACGAAGCCGCTCGACCGCGAGGCCATCATGATGCGTTTGCGCGTCGCCGAGCGCATCGTGGAGTTCACCACGCAAATCCGCGAGCTGAAGGAACTCATTCCCATCTGCATGTATTGCAAAAAAGTGCGTGACGATCGGAACTACTGGCAGGCTGTCGAAGGCTATATCGCCGAGCATACGGGCAGCAGTTTCAGCCACGGTATTTGTCCCGATTGCTTCGCCAAGCACGTTCGAAAGCTGCCATCGGAGAATGACTGAAGCACTCGCAGAGCGTCAGGATTTGAAAGCCTGAACACCTGCGCGAGTGCCACGGGATGCGAAAATCCCTTGAATCGTGCGCTCGCTCTGCCATACACCGCGCTCCTTTTCTCGCCGCTCGGAGGCTGTGCCATCCGTTGCGGCGTGTTTTTTCAACACCAACTACATACACAAATACTATGGCAAAAGCAGCAGCAAAGCCCGCTAAATCCGGCGGCAAATCCACAAAATACGTTTACACATGGGGCAACGCGAAGGCTGACGGCGACGGCAGCATGAAGGCGCTGCTCGGCGGCAAGGGCGCGAACCTCGCGGAGATGACGCGCATCGGCCTGCCGGTGCCTCCCGGATTCACGATCACGACGGACGTTTGCACCTACTACTACGCGAACAAGCGCACGTATCCCGCGACGCTCCAATCGGAGATGGAAAAGGGCGTGGCCAACATGGAGAAGATCATGGGCTGCAAGTTCGGCGCGACCACCGGGATGCCGCTGCTCGTTGCCGTGCGCTCGGGCGCCCGCGATTCCATGCCCGGCATGATGGACACGATTTTGAACCTCGGTCTGAACGACCAGACGGTCCTCGCGCTCGTGGCGGCGACGAAGAATGAGCGGTTCGCGTGGGACTGCTACCGCCGGTTCATCCAGATGTATGGCGACGTGGTGATGGGCGTGCAGAAGCGCGCGGGCGAGGATCACGATCCGTTCGAGAGCGTGATCGAGCACCTGAAGGAAGAGCATCACGAGGAGCAGGTGGACGACGCGCACCTCACGGTGGACGACTACAAGGAACTCGTCGTGCGTTTCAAAAAGCTCGTGAAGGAGCGCACCGGCAAGGCATTCCCAAATGACGCGTGGGAGCAGCTCCGCGGTGCGGCGGGCGCTGTGTTCGGCTCGTGGATGAATGACCGCGCGATCGTGTATCGCCGCAAATACAACATCCCGACGGAATGGGGAACGGCCGTGAACGTGCAGGCGATGGTCTATGGCAACACGGGCGAAACGTCCGGCTCCGGCGTCGCGTTCACGCGCAATCCGGCGAACGGTGTGAATGAATTCTACGGCGAATTTCTCATCAACGCGCAGGGCGAAGACGTCGTCGCCGGCGTGCGCACGCCTGAGCCCGTTTCCGAGCTGAAGAAGCAGATGCCGAAGAGCTATGCGGAGCTGATGAAGGTCCGCCAGATCCTCGAGAAGCATTTCAAGGACGTGCAGGACATCGAATTCACCGTGCAGGAAGGCAAGCTGTTCATGCTCCAGACGCGCAACGGCAAGCGCACCGCAGCGGCGGCGCTGAAGTTCTCGATGGACATGGTGAAAGAGGGACTCATCGACTGGGAAACCGCGATCCTTCGCAACCCCGCCGACCAGCTCGAACAGCTCCTCGCGCCCGACTTTGATCTCGCTGAGATCAAGAAGGCGAAGATCCTCGCGAGCGGCCTCCCCGCAGGTCCCGGCGCAGCGTCCGGCAAAATCTATCTCAACGCCGACCGCGCAGCGGCCGCTGCCGAGAAGGGCGAGAAAGTGCTGCTCGTCCGCAACGAAACTTCGCCCGAAGATCTCCGCGGCATGATCGCCGCCGAGGGCATCCTCACGGCGAAAGGCGGCGTCTCCTCGCACGCTGCACTCGTCGCTCGTCAGATGGGCAAAGTCTGCATCTGTGGCGCTTCGGCAGTCCTCATTGATTACGACAAGAAGACCGTCACCATTAGCGGTCAGGTCTTCAAAGAGGGCGATTTCCTCTCCATCGACGGCACCGCAGGCACCATCTATGGCGGCCAGGTGAAGACCGGCCCTTCCAGCATCGTCACCGGCACCATCGGCGGAGACAAAGCCGCACAGAAGACCGAGAAATTCAAAGCCTTCAACCAGCTCATGGACTGGTGCGGCAAGGCCACGCGCCTCGCAGTCCGCACCAACGCCGACAACCCGGAGCAGACGCAGCAAGCGATCGCTTTCGGTGCTACCGGCATCGGTCTCACCCGGACCGAGCACATGTTCTTCGAGGGCGACCGTATCGACGCCGTCCGCGAAATGATCCTCGCTGACTCCGAAGAAGGCCGTCGCAAGGCGCTGAAGAAGATTCTTCCTTACCAAAAGCAAGACTTCGTCGGCATCTTCAAGGCCCTCAAAGGATTCCCGGCCACCATTCGCCTGCTCGACCCGCCGCTTCATGAATTCGTCCCGCACGACGAAAAAGCACAGGCCGAACTCGCCAAGAAACTCGGCGTTTCCAAAGAGAAAGTCGCCGCCCGCGTCAACGCGCTGCACGAGTTCAACCCGATGCTCGGACATCGCGGCTGCCGCCTCGGCATCGCGTATCCCGAAATCACGGAAACCCAGGCCCGCGCTATCTTTGAAGCCGCTGCCGAAGTGCAGAAAAAGGGCATCAAAGTGAAGCCCGAAGTCATGATCCCGCTCGTCGGATTCAAGAAGGAGCTCGACCTCCAAGTCGCCATCGTCCACCGCGTAGCCGCGGAAGTGCAGAAGGAAACAAAGCAGAAGCTCAGCTACCAAGTCGGCACCATGATCGAAGTGCCACGCGGCGCTCTCACAGCCGACGAAATCGCCGAGACCGCAGAGTTCTTCAGCTTCGGCACGAACGACCTCACGCAAACCGCACTCGGCATTTCGCGCGACGATATGGGCAACTTCATGATGCCTTACGTGGAGAACGAAGTCTTCAAAAAGAACCCGTTCGCCTCGCTCGACCAAGTCGGCGTCGGCCAGCTCGTCAAAATCGCCATTGAGAAAGGCCGCAAAACGCGTCCTGAGATCAAGCTCGGCATCTGCGGCGAACACGGCGGCGACCCAGACAGCGTGAAGTTCTTCCACAAAGTGGGCCTGAACTACGTGAGCTGCTCGCCATTCCGCGTGCCAGTCGCCCGCCTCGCAGCCGCGCAAGCCGCCATCGAAGAAAAGCGCGCCGCGGCGAAAGCAGCGCCCGCTAAAGCGAAGAAAAAGAAGTAACCACTTTCACCGCGAGGTGAAAGTGAGCGTCGCACTTCGGTGTGCCAGCTCGTGAGGCAAACCGACTCCCGTAGTCGGAGCCTTCTACAACCGCTCTGGTCAGCAATGGCCAGAGCGGTTACTTTTTCATCGTGAAAACCAACTCAACCCATCGAGCAAGATTTGTCAGTTTCGCGACAGTGCTGATGGCAGCGAGCGGCACACTTGCGACGCTGATCGGATTCTTTGGGGACTGGCATTGGTATGCAGACCTCTTCTCACATCTGCGGCCACAGTATTGCGTTTGGTTTGGGCTTACTATCGCCCTCACACTCTATTTCAGGCAACGGCTGGCGCTGTTCATCGCGTTATTAGGTCTCTGTATCAACGTCGCTGCATTGCTTCCTTATGGACTGCCTTGGAGAAACGAGCAGGGCGCTCAGGCTCAGGCTGCTCCGCAGACGTTCGCAATCATCAATCTCCTGTATGGCAATCGAGAGGCGGCACGAGTGTGTGACTACTTGCGGAGCGTGAAGCCGGATGTCGTCGTCTTTCAAGAAGTGGGTTTCTTCTGGGCATCGGCACTGGAGGAACTGTCAGACCTTTATCCGTATCGCACGATCAAGGCGCGCAAAGATGGCTTTGGTAGCGCTATATATTCCCGCCAGAAACCATTGGAGGCAACGATCCGAGTGGCCGGTGAGCGTGAAAGCGATTATGCGGTTTTTGCAACTTGGGAGACTGACGGACAGCGGGTCAATTTAGTCGGTGTTCATCCCGATAAACCGGACAAGGAGTGGAAAGTCAAAAACCGCAAGACGTATCTGGCAAACGTCACGCAGTGGTGTAGCGAAAAAGCACAAGCAGGAGAGCCGATCATCGCGCTCGGTGATTTCAACGCCACACCGTGGTCGTCATCCTTGAGGCGTTTCACGCGGGAGACGAAGCTACGCAATGCAAATCAGGGGGTGATTTTTGGTGCGACATGGAATGTCTATCAGCCACATCGGCTGCTCATTGATCACGCATTTCTTTCGCAACATTGGAGTTTGCTGCATCGAGAAATAGGCCCCGACGTCGGCTCCGATCACCGGCCTTTGCTCGTGAGGGCAGCATTACACAAAGGAGCGACTGCAAACTCCAAAAGCCCGTAAGCTTCTTACTTCGCAGGCGCAGGTGCAGGTGTAGGTGCAGGTGCAGGTGCAGGTGCAGGTGCGCAGTGCGTGCAGGTGCCGCCTTTCGAGGCGATATACGCAGTGTCGTATTGCCCCGCGAGGACGGCGACGGGGATGCTGATGTAACCAGCGCAGAGCACCCATGCGAGCAGTTGCGCGGCGCAGCCGAGGCAGCACGCGAGCTTCTTGGTGCGTAGGCCGAGTGTCTGGAAAAGGCTCGCGGCTCCGTGGCTGAGGTGCATGGCGAGGAGCAGCATCGCCACGATGTAAAAGACGGAGATCGGCACGTTGCTGAAACCCGCCACGAGCATCCGATACACGTCGTGATGTTCACCATCCATCCAGTTTGCGTAGCTGGAATCCACATTGTGTGTGGTGAAATGGAGGATGTGAAAAACGATGTAGCTCAGCAGGACGATCCCGCTCAGCGCCATGAGGCGTGTGGCCACCTTGCTCTGCACGCTCGCCTTATAAGCATAGCCCTGACCCTTCGCGGCGCGGTTCGCTTTCACCAGCATGATGGTGGTGAGGATGTGCATCACGGCGACAAAAAGCAGCCCTGCGCGCATCACCCACAGCAGACCGAAAGGCAGGTGCCGCAGCTTGCTGCCGTATTCATTAATCACGTGCGGCCCGGCGAAGAATTGCAGGTTGCCGAGCAGGTGCAGAATCACAAAGCCAAGGAGCATGAGGCCCGTTACGGCGACGACGGTTTTTTTTCCGATGGATGAGCGGAAGAATGAGCAGCAGTTCACGCCTTGTGTGATAATTGGAAAAGGGTGGGGGATGCAACTGCTGGTTGCGCGAGTTTATGAAAACTCCGCCCGCTTCCCGTCGTGCAGCCGTTCCTCAAACGCGGAAAACTCCTCAGCACTCACCAAATCGTGCTCCAGCAATTCGCGCAAAATCCCCAGCCGCTCGCGGAGCTGCACATGGCGCAGATGCTCGCACGCCATCCGCCCCAGCGCCGATACGCCCCACACACCAGCGACGCCCGTGGCCAGCGCTACCTTCATCCCATTCTCCGTCGCCAGCCACGCGAGACTCCCCGCCACCACCGCCAGCGGCAAACCCGCCAGCACCCAGCCGAGCCAGAGCCGACGCGGCC
>CAMBOD010000163.1 GCA_945868985.1 Prosthecobacter debontii
GCAAAGGGCGCGGCAAAAGCCGTCGACCTGCGCGCTTTCACTAAAGGCGGCGCACCGCACTGGCCCGAGGAATTGAAGACGAATCTGATCGCTGGCACAGCGGGCGAAAAAGATTCCTATGTGGTGGATACCGTCGAGGTGCCTTTCAACAATCCCTACAAAGCATGGATGCGCACGGGCGGCTTCGACTTTTTCAAGGACGGACGCATCGCCGTGAGCACATGGAGCGGCGACGTGTGGATCGTCAGCGGCGTGAACAAGGACTTCAGCGGGCAGGCGACATGGAAGCGCTATGCGACCGGCCTCTTCCACGCGCTCGGTCTGCGCATCGTGAACGATCAAATCTTCGTCCTTGGTCGTGATCAAATCACAAGACTTCACGATCTGAACAAGGACGGCGAAGCGGATCAATACGAGTGCTTCAACAACGATGTGCAAGTCACGCCTGGCTTCCACGAGTTCGCCTTCGATTTGCAGACGGATAGCAAAGGTAATTTCTACTTCGCCAAAGGCGGGCCGGTGAGGGGCGGCGGCCGTGGATGGGAGCCGCTCAGCGACCACAGCGGTTGCATTTACAAAATCAGTCCCGATGGACAGAAGTTCGAGATTTTCGCCACAGGCGTGCGCGCTCCGAACGGCATGGGCGTCGGCCCCGGCGACATGGTGAGCGTTGGCGATAACGAAGGAACCTGGGTTCCGAGGAGCTACGTCCACATCGTCAAGCAAGGCGAGTGCGTCAGCGTCCCCGACCTTTCCCACACCACGCCGCCACCCACCGACTACGCAAGGCACGTCTGCTTCATCCCAAAAGACTGGGACAACTCCGGCGGCGGACAGACTTGGGTGCCGACTGAAAATTGGGGAATGCCCAAAGGCACGATGCTCCACACCAGCTACGGCACGAGCAGCCTCTTCCGCGTCCTTCACGAAAACGTGGGAGGCACTCCGCAGGGCGGACTCGTCCGTTTCCCGCTGCGCTTCGATAGCGGAATCATGCGCCCGCGCTTCAGCCCGATTGACGGCCAACTCTACGTCGTCGGCCTCAAAGGCTGGCAGACCAGTGCCGCTAAGGACAGCGCACTCCAGCGCGTCCGCTACACCGGCAAACCGAACAACCAGCCCGCCGAACTCCACGTGCGCGCCGACGGCATCGAACTCACATTTCCCTACGCGCTCGACGCCGCCAGCGCCAGCGACGCCGCCAATTACGCTGTCAAGCAGTGGAACTACAAATGGACATCCGCTTACGGAAGCGAAAACTACCGCGTGAAGGACGGGGGCAGGGGCGAGGACGCCGTCACCATCAAGGGAGTGAAACTCAGCGCCGACAAAAAGCGCGTCACCCTCGAAATCGAAGGGCTCGTTCCCGTGATGCAGATGGAGATCAAAATGAAGATCAACAGCGAGAACGGCGCACCAGTCACCGACCGCATTCTCAACACGATCAACGTCGTTCCCAGCGGCAAGACCGCCTCCAACTAAGTGAGGCTCGAACAGGGCCAAATCTGGCAGCAGGGAGAAGTCTTCCTGCGCATCGTCCAACTCGAACGGCTCGAAGTGCAATACAAGTCCGTGACCAACATTCACACGAATGAAGGCACGCACCACAAAGCCACGAAGAAAGAATTCTGCCGGCTGATCAAAGGGGCGAAGCTGTTGCCTGCGAACTAATTTTTCCAACGCGCCACGCAGCGCGCGGATTGAAGAAACTCCACAGGTCGTGTCGTTCACGGGAGCTTCAGCGCAGCCTTGCGCTGTTCGTATTCAGCTGCAGGCATAAGCACGTAGCGAGGGTTGGCATTGGCGCGCAACCAGCGGATGAGTGTGATTAGATCGGACTCCGCCATCGTGGTGCAGCCAGCGCTCGGTTTTGCCGGGCCTCGTCGGATGTGAAAGAAAATGGCGCTGCCTTTTCCGGGGACTGGAGGATCGGAGTTATGGCGGATTTCGACAAGCCAGTGATACGCGAAATCGCGGAGCCTCATGCGCTGCTTGGCATACCACGGCGGGGGATTTTTGAGGTCAATTGTGACGTGGCGATTGTAGTCGGGATGCGTGATGTCGTCGGGCCAGACATCCGCAGCGGTGACCGTGTGAAAAGGGTAATCGGCACCAACGGGAAGTGCGTTATCGTAGGTGTAGATTTTTCCGATTTTAAAAATACCAGCAGGCGCACGCCCATCGCGTTCTTTTTTATGAAGGCCATCTTCATCTTGCCCATAGAGGCCGGAACCCCACGCGAGTCCGCTGCGACCGTAAAGGACAGGCCAGGGCTTTCCAACGGGCTGCCAAGCAGAGCCGCTTTTTTCGTAACGTTGAAGAGTGCCTTGAGTGGAATTCCAAGTTGGAGCGATGCTGACAATGAGTTGCTCCGCAGCGTGGCTGTGCGCAGTGAGATTACACAGGATGACGATGGCTATCACGTGCAGATTCAAGCGGCGCACGGGAGTGCCTGAGTTGTGTCCTTTATTCATGCTGTCGGCGAACATGGCCGCATTCGTTTCCTGCTCCAAGACTATCTCATCAGCCGGTGTGGGTGAATGTGGGTGCTCGTAGCATTGGAAATGTGGCTCCAATCATTCAGCAACAAGCAAAAGGGAAGAGGACTGCGTTTCATTTTACTCCGGCTTTTACACTTGCCAGTAACGACCTCGCGGGCGAAAGCGCGGTGATGACTGTGCCCGATGCCATGCTTAAAAAACTGCGACTTGCCGCGCAATCGGCGAGTGAGAAGGCCTACGCGCCCTATAGCGAGTTTCATGTTGGCGCAGCGGTGCTGGCGGAGTCTGGGGAGATATTTGCGGGGTGCAATGTGGAGAACGCTTCCTACGGGCTGACGATTTGCGCGGAGCGCAACGCGGTGTTTCAGGCAGTCGCAGCGGGGCAGCGCCGTTTGGTGGCGTGCGCGATTTTTGTGAAGGGAGATCGTGTGGCGATGCCGTGCGGAGCTTGCAGGCAAGTGCTGCGAGAATTTGGCGTAGAGATGGAGGTGCTCTGTTTTAGCGACGCAGCGGAGCCAGTGCGTCGCTCTTTGGGCGAGCTATTGCCCGAGTCATTCGGCCCGGAGTCGCTGGGCTAGGTGCCGCGTGTGTTGCCCCAAAGCTGGACGTGGAGGCGGCAGCCGAGGCGGTAGCCGCGCTCTTGGCAAATATCCGCGAGTTCGAGGCTGCGGGTGGCGATGGCTTCGGCGTTGATGCCCTCGGGCATGAGGAGGATTTTTTCCGGCGGAATGGGGACGCCGATTTCGCGGGTGAGCATGTCGAGTTCATCCACATCGGCGGGATTGCGCACGACGACTTTGAGCTGAAATGCGTAGCCCGCGATCCATTCACGCAGGACGGCGGGATTCCAGCGCGTGGCCTCGTGGCGCTCGCGCCATGCGGGATCTTCGGGCGTGGAGTGGGCGAGCTTTGGGCTGAGGGATGCGAGGTCGCACGCAATTCCGCCGGGCGCGATGGTGGCCGCGGTTTCGATGGTGTTGTGGCGTCCGTCGGCGCGCAGCGCGGCGAGTAAATCATGGATGCCGCGCGCGACCATCGGCTCGCCGCCGGTGACAACGACGTGTTTCGTGCCGAACGAACGCACTTTCTCCACGATCTGGGCGATGCTCATTTCGGTGCCCTCGGGCTTCCACGATGCGTAGGGCGTGTCGCACCAAGCGCAGCGAAGATTGCAGCCGGAGGTGCGGATGAATGTGGACGGCATTCCGACGAGTTCGCCTTCGCCTTGGATGGAGTGAAAGATTTCCGAAATGAGCACGCGGGGATGTTTACTGGAAATGTGCCGCGCGTCGAGTGGTGCGAATTTCCTGTTGTGCCCGCGCCACATTTGCCGAAAGTCCACGTCCTTTGCCAAAAATGAACACGCCACAAACTACACGTCACTCTCCGCCGCGTCCCGGTGCGCGTGTCGTCGTGGGCATGAGTGGCGGTGTGGATTCGTCGGTTGCGGCGTATTTACTCAAACAGCAGGGCTACGAGGTCATCGGCGTGACGATGAAGGTCTGGCCGCAGGACTGCATCTCGCGCGCGGAGGACAAATGCTGCGGCCCGCAGGCGATTGCCGATGCACGCGGCGTGGCTCACGCGATTGGCGTGCCGCATTACGTGGTGGATGAGTCGGTGAATTTCGAGCGCACGGTGATTGATTATTTTACCGAGGAATACAAAGCCGGGCGCACACCGAATCCGTGCGTGATGTGCAATGAGAAAGTGAAGTTCGGCAACCTGCTCGGAAAAGCGAAGTCCATCAGCGCGGATTTCATCGCCACGGGTCACTATGCCATCGCTGAGCATCTGCCCGAGCGCACGGTGCTCCGCAAAGGCCGCGATGGCCGCAAGGATCAGTCGTATTTTCTTTTCTCGCTGCGCCAGCCGCAGCTTCAGCGCGTGATTTTGCCACTCGGTGCGATGGAGAAGCCGGAGATTCGCAGCATCGCGCGCCAGATCGGACTCAAGACGGCGGACAAGGAGGACAGTCAGGAAATTTGTTTCGTCCCCGGCAACGACTACAAAGCGTTCCTGCGTTCGCACATGGGCGAAAAAGAGTTTCACCCCGGCAGATTGCGCGACAAGTGGGGCACAGATCTCGGCGCGCATGAGGGCATCGAGCTGTTCACCATCGGCCAGCGCAAAGGTCTGCCCGGCGGTTCACCCACGCCGCGTTACGTGGTGGATATTGATCCCGAGACGAGCAGCGTGATTGTCGGTGAGGCGGAGGATTTGGTGTGTGACGAATTTACTATTTCAAATGCGACGTGGCATTGCCACGACAGCGCGCCATTTGAGGCGACGGTGAAAATCCGCTACGCAGCGCCCGCAGTTCCCGCGACAATCTTCCCCGGCGAAAAAGGAGAGGCGCGTGTAAAACTCAACACGCCGCAGCGTGCTGTGACGCCCGGTCAGGCGGCTGTCTGTTATCGCGGAGATGAAGTGCTCGGCGGCGGCTGGATCGAGCGCCAGAAAGTCGCCGACCGCAAGCCAGTAACAGCCGCACCTATGGGAGAGATCGAAGAACTCACCGGTCTTGGTGCAGGTTGTGGAGCGAAGAGGTAGCGCGACCATGAGCGACGCCAGCGATCCGATGTGCATTTTGCTCAGCACATTTCCCAATGAGGAAACTGCGCGCCGCATAGCGAGCACGCTCGTGGAAGAGCGGCATGTGGCGTGTGTGAATCTGCTGCCCGGTGCGACGAGCATTTATCGTTGGGAGGGAAAAGTGGAGAGTGCCAAGGAAATCATGGCGATTCTCAAAACGCGGGAAGCAAGCGCTACCGTTGCGATGGCGCGCATCAAGGAACTGCACCCCTACGAAGTGCCGGAGATTATTCAGATCGCGGTGAAGGACGCGCACCCTGCATACCTCGCTTGGGTGAATGAAAACTGCGCTCGCTAAAGCGGCATCACTTTCCACATCAGTCCGGCGGGCTCGACGGTGAGCCACGCGAAACTTGGCGGTGCGCTTTTTGGTCTGCTGATGCAACCGGGATTGAGGAAGCGGACACCGCCGATTGTTTCATCACGCGGGACGTGCGTGTGGCCGTGGAGGAAAAAGTCGCACTCCGGCGGGCAGAGTGTGGGGATGTGTTCGAGGTGGATGCGCAGTCCAGCGAGCGTGAAGTCGAGCGTCAGCGGCCACTCGCGTTCTTCGTCGCAATTACCCCGCACTACGCGCAACGGCGTGCCGAGTGCTTTTAAAGTCGCGATGATCTTCGGCGAACAAACGTCGCCGAGGTGCCAGATTTCATCAGCGTCGCGGATGCGCTCGCAGAGGGAATCCGGGAGCCGGTCATGCGTATCGGATAGGACGGCGATTCTCACTCACTGTCCGGGCGGGCCGCTTGGGAGGACTTTGCGTGCGGAGTTTTGAACTTCGTAGCTGTTTTGAATGACTTCGCGGATGCGGAAAGCGGGGAGCACTTTGTCCGTGAACAAATCGAGGTTGCCGTCGGGTCCGATGATGGCGATGGCGAAGTCGCCGGTCAGTCCATAGCGAGTCGTGGAGGCTGCTCCGTTGTTCACGACGACGACGGGTATATTGCTCTCCACTTCACCGTCTCCTTCGGAA
>CAMBOD010000164.1 GCA_945868985.1 Prosthecobacter debontii
CACACGTGCGCACACAGCTTTACCTCGCATATCGCGCCGCAGGGCTCAGCCAGCCACAGGAACTCACTGCAAAGCCCGGCACCATCATCGCAGCGCTGCTGGAAACCGACAAAACCAACAGCACCGCCATAGCACTCAGCGAATCGGGCAAACAAGGAAGGCAGATTTACGAAACTTTCTGCACCACCTGCCACGGCCCCGATGGCAAAGGCGTGAAAGCCGGCGACAAATTCCTCGCGCCGCCACTAGCGAATTCCGAATGGTTCAAGCGCGGCGGCAACGCGCCGATGCTCGCGCGTATCCTTCTAAAAGGTCAGGTAGGCCCTGTGGATGGTCAGAACTACGGCGAAGGCCTGATGCTCCCGCTCGAACAAACCTACAACGACGAACAGCTCGCCAGCGTGCTCAATTTCATCGGTCAGCGCTGGCACGGCTGGAAAAAGCCCGTGGCACCCGGCGAAATCACAACCGTCCGCAAAGAAATCGCCGACCGCAAAACCCCATGGACGCAAGAGGAACTAAAAGCCCTTGCGAAGCAAAAGAAGTAGCCTCCTTGCTGAGCGTCTTAAGTCTTCGCTACAAAGCCTGCACCCGATAGAAACGCCTAACGGGTGAGGGGACTGTGGGGTCGGTGAATGTCATAGACGAACTTGTGGCCGTGATGGTTTGGAGCGTCTGCCATGTGCTGTCGGTGAGTTCGTTTTTGTATTCCACGCGGTAGCTGCGACCGCTCACGCTAGGGAAGCTGATGCCGTGGGTGCCGGAGTTATTGTAGATGGTGGCGGCGAACTTTGAGGATGCGCTGTTGGGGTTGGTGCCAAACATGAGTTCGTAGCTGTCGGGTTGACCGTCGCCGTCGCTGTCGGGCGCGGTGCCGCTCCAACCGGGGGAGCCGCCCGGTTCGGCGGATGCCGTCCAGTTCGTGCCGAGGTTGTAGTCGCCTGAGGTGTTGACGACGACGATGCTGGGGCCTTGGCCGTTGGCGGTGGTGGGCCATGGAGAAATGCTGGAGTAGGTGAAATTGTGTATTTCATTTCCGTAGGAATCGAGCAGGCGGACTTGTTCGCCGGTGTTGCTGAGCCCGCTGGTGGTGCCCCACTGTCCGGCGATGGTGGCGGTGGTGCCGTAGCGCGCAGTGAATGCGGCGGTGTTGTTCGTGACGATGACGAATGCGCCGGGATTTAGCGTCATGCTCGGGAAGATGAATTCGTCGAACGGATCGCCGTTGGCGAATTTACAGCCCAGCAGGTTGATGGCGCTGGCTCCGGTATTTTTCAACTCGATGAACTCGACGGTGTCGGGCACGCGCGGCGAATACATCATTTCGGCGATGCGCAGATTGTTCAACTGGCTGCTGACGTTTGTCGGGTTGGAAAAATTCACGTAGTCGAAGGCGATGCGCAGATTTTCCGCAGCAGTGGTGGCGATGAAGATGCCGCCGTTCACCGCGCTCGCCGCCGCGCCGCCTGTGAGTGCACGGGTGAGGATAGTGGGCCAGACGTTGTTCGCGCGGCGCTCGAAGTAGAGGTTCGCGCCGACGCGGCGGATGCGCAGCGTGGCACCGGTGGAGTTCAGCGGGAATGACGAGGGTGTGTTGAGATTGCTGAATGCAGCGGAGGTGGTGCCTGTTTTCACGGCGAGGTTTGCGCCGTCCTCTGAGCCGAATGCGTAGCGACGGACTGTGCCGCTTTCGTTGATTTCGACTTGCAGGCCGGTGAAGTGGCTGCCGGTGCGTTTGGCGTCGTAGGTGAGTTCGGTCTGGAGCGACCAGTTCGCTGTTGCGGGCAATGTGCGCAGAAGTGCGGGGTAGGTGGGTGAGTTGAAAACGAGCGGCTTGGCTGTGTTGTCCAGCGTTTGCATGAGGATGCGCCCGGACACGTCTTCGACGGAATACCATGCGCTCGGCGAGTCGTTGTCGCGATTCTCGATGTTCTGTTTCGTCCAGAATGCAGCGATGTCGTTGTTGCCGAAGTTTTCAAAGTCCGCGGTGTTGAAGACAGTGATGTCGCGCACGATAGAGCCCTGCACACTCGCGCCGTCGGTGCCGGTCACGGTGATGGTGTAAATGCCGGGCGTGTTGAAAACGTAGTTGCGCTGCGATGCTGTGGGCGAAGTGACGGTGAAGCCCGTGCCCGGCGAGATGCTCCACGCATACGTGAGCGCGGTGCCCTCGGGATCGAAGCTGGTGGTTGCATCGAGTGCGACGGTTTCGCCCAGCGCTGCGTTGAGGGATTCGGGATTTACCGAGAGGCGCATGGCGGGCGGTGCGTTGCCGGTTTTGGTGTAGGAATACGCGAGCGTGCTGCCGACGGTGTTGCCGAGATGGTCGAGCATCCGGACGGTGAAATTATTCGCGCCGAGCTTGAGGAGGATGCCGCTGAGTGTCCAAGTCGTCTGATTTGTCCACGTGAGGACGGCCTCGGAATGTCCGTCCACAACGACGTTGTAAGCTGACGCCGGAGCGGTGCCGGTGATTGTCAGTGTGTTCGCTGACGTGGTTCCGCTGGGGGTGCTTACTGCGAGAGTCGCGCTGTTTGCATTGCCAGCCCCACCGGTGCCGACGTTCTGATTGATCTCGTTGATGATCGTTGCCTGCCGGTTGGTGAACCAATCCTGGTAGAAGGTTTTGTTGATCGTCACCACGGTATTGGATGCAGCCTCGGCATCGAGCCATGCGTTCGAGCGTGCGACGTTTGCGCCCGTTGTGAGATCGAGCATCCGGCTGAGGTAGTAGTTAAACGTGCGGCGGTTCCACGGCTTGCCGATGTAGTTTCCCCAGCCCGGAATCCCGCCGGTCACGCCGCCGCCTGCATTTCCAAACGCGAGGTCGCTGTCCCAATGGAAGAACATGAGCCGACCATCCGTCGGCTTGCGATACATGTAGCCGTTCTTGCCGCGATCCAGCGTGAGCGAGTCCCAGTCGTTAATGTAGCCGCGCACTGCCGCCATCATCAACGTGAGATCAGGATCGAGCATCCGGTTCAAGCGCTCGCGGTAGTCCGTATCGTTGAGGCCTGAGCTTCCAGACACGTGGCGGAAGAAATCAATCAGCGCGCTGTAGTCATACTCCGCCTCGCGTGAACGTGTCATCCATTCGGTGTGGTAGCGGATGGTGCTGTCGTTGCTCTTGTAGCTCCAATCCGCATTGCGCTGGCTCTGGCCCCAGTTGTCGTCAAACCACCATTCGTCATCGCTGCGAAAGACCTGTCCCTTGCCACCACTCGGAAAGCACCGTGCGGGCAACTCACCATCGCAAGGCTCGGTGTCTTCGCGCACTACCTGCGTGTCGAAATTGACGGTGTTGTAAACAAACTCGTTTTCATTCACCGGATGCCCGAGGACGTAGAGCCAGTAGCGAGCGATGCGGTTGTGGATGTTGTTGCCCTCCGCGTCGTTGTCATACGTGCTTTTTTGACGTCCACGGAAAATACGATCTCCGGGCGTCTTCCATTTTCCGCGACTCAAACCTTCGTCACCAGCGCGCGTCCACGGGCTGCCGCTTTTGCGGATCTCACAGTTGTAGTAAACATCCGCTTCGTTGTGGATGAACACCATGGGCGCGTAGTGATTTGAGAGGCGCGGATAATGATAGCTGTGTTTTGCAGTGAGGCCATTGCCGCTGAAGATATCCCGGTCAAAACGCCCGACGATGAATCGCTGGCTGCGGATGTTGGTGCTCAAATTGCGGTCGTCCACCAGCCACATCGCGGGTTTTGTTGCGCCGAGCTTCGGCATGTCCTGCGCGGCGGCTCCGGCTGTGGCGCGGACGTAGAATTGCACGATGCGGTAGTTGCCCGCCTGCGGAGGAATCGTTGCCGTGTAGAGTTTGTCGCCCGCGACGGCATCGCCATTCGTGCCGTCGTCATACATCGGCTGGCTGCTCCACGGGTTGTTATTGTCGAGGTCATCGTCGCGCTTGAAGATCTGCACCGATGTCAGCGCGGATGCGCTCGTCACGCGCGCGGTCACTTTCACGGAGTCCGTGGATTTCGGCACAGCAGGGGAGTGGTTTAGGTAATCCACCTGCGGTGGCGGCGAGGCGGCGAAGCGTGAGTTGACGACGCCTGCCGTGCCGACGTTGTTCGGGATCGGGAGCGCGAATGTGTTTCCGAAACTATGATCCCACGTTTGCACGATGAGGCGGTTTTTTCCTGACACCCAGCGCGCGTCGAAAGTCAGCGTATAGTTCGTTCCGGCGTTCATCCCGGTCACGTCAATCTCTGCGCGGTTGGGGCGATTGTCGCCGTGGCCGTCGCCGACGAGGTGCAGTTCGGAATCATTCATGTAGCTCGCCCAATGCGTGCCCTGACACAGCCAGCCATTTGCGCTCGAACCGTCTGTCGAGATCACCGTGCCACTATTGGGAATCAGGTTTGCGCCGCCAGCAGCGGGTCGCAGATTAAGGTTGCGAAGTGCCACGTGGCTGTCGCCGACAAGGAAGAGATGCAGTTCCTTATAGTCCGTCGGATTTCCCATCGCATTCAACTGCGACCACACGCCGGTGATGGTGTAAGTCTGCCACGCCGTCTTGCCGCTTTCATCGCTCTCGCGCCATGCGGAGGGAACGTTGTTGTCGGCGTTTGGATTCACTAACTCCATCGAGCTTCCGGAACCTGTGGAGAGATCCGGCCAGTCGCCTCCGATCTTGAAGTCCACTTCGTCAGCAAGGTTGCCGTATTGATCGATTACTCGAATCAGATCGCCGTTGTTGCTGAGAGACCCACTCCACGGCCCGACGATGGTCGCACTCGGATTGGCGGTTTGGAGGAAAGTCGTGTCCGCGCCGATGACGAGATAGCCGCCGGGCGCGATGCTTGTGCCGGGCGAAAAATCGAAATCCACACCGCCGCGCAATTTCCATCCCCCGAGCGAAACGGGTGCTGCGCCCTTGTTGTGAAGTTCGATAAACTGTCCGTTGCGGTGGTCGCTCGGCGGGTCCGGCATGATTTCGTTGATCACGATGTCGGTGACAATCGGCGGGGAATTAGCAGCGTCGCGCGTGTGGCTCGCCGATGAATACCACCACGGTTTTTCCGGCACATTCTGCCACGTCGGTTTCGAACTCACGACTGGCGGATAGACCACCTGCAACGAGTCGCGCCCGGCCACACGCTGAAGTTCGGCAACGTCCAAAACCGTGTTGCTCGAATCAATTAGGTAAAGCGTGACATCGCCGCTGCCGTCGGAAGGGAAGAGCGTGTTCCAACTCGCATAGCCGCTCGCGGGCGCGTTGCCTGTGAGCATCACCTTGTCCGAAAAATCCGACTGCGATGCTAGCCACAGTCCCGTCGTGTTCACTGGTGCTGATGCAGTATTTTGCAGCTCAACCCAATCCACGCGGCCCTGCGTATCGAAATGCGTCTCGCTCAGTCGCAGCGAGAAACCCTGATCGCTGATTGAGCCATTTGCCGCGCCGGGCGTAGTGTAGGCGAAAAGGAACCATGTCGTCGCGCCCGCTGGATTTCGCCCGAGCGAGCGTCCGTCGAGCGGGATCGCCGCGCTGACCGCATTGATGGCCGTCGTGCCGTTCGGCATCGTGAGGTAAATTGTTGTAGTTGCACCCGGAGTAAAGCCCGCCTCGGCGAACCCGATGGTTGCGTGGCTGTTTGCGGCAACTACCAGTGATGACGTGATCGGAAATTTGGTTAGCTGCGCGGGGTTGTCGCTCAGATAGTAGCCATTCAAGTTCACCGCCGATGCCGTCGTGTTGAAAAACTCAATGAAGCCATTCCCCGTCGTGCCCGGCTTCACTTCATTGATCACGATGCTCGATGGCGTGCTGAGCGTCAGCTTTGCACCAAAAACAAAATCGCTACTGGATGTCGCCGCCTGATGTCCCTCGACAGAAAGCACGTTCGTGCCATTGACCAGACCCACAGCGGGGCCTGAAGCCACGTTGGGTTCCAAAACCGCATCGCCAACCGTGCGATCCGCAGTCGCATTCCAAATGCCGTTCGGTGTGTAGCCCGCACCGCCGAGTGGCTGCCCATTCAGGTAGTAGTAGGCACCGTCGTCCACGATTTGATCGATGAAGAACGTCGCGCCTGTCGGATTGCCGTTATACG
>CAMBOD010000165.1 GCA_945868985.1 Prosthecobacter debontii
ACTCCGTTTTCCAGCGAGATGACGCCGTAGCCGCCGCCAGGGCAGATGACGATTGCCGTGCCGCTCGCCTTTTCCGCTGTAGGCAAATACGGCGTGAGTGTGGGGATGTCGCGGTCCTCCTTGCCAATCGCGCCGGGCGCGTCGCCCTCCCAAAGTCGGAACGGAGCACCGGCAGGCGCGGCATGAAGTGCGGTGGTGGCGAGAACGAGAGCGGCGAGGAGTTTCATCGGGTGTTTGTGTGAGTGGAAAAGTTACGCCGCACTTACAGCACTCATCGCCCGTCGCTCACAGCGAAAAATACACACGCCTCGTTTCCATCGTATCCATCGCGCTTGCACTCCCCTGCCCGCTCCAGCAATCTCACCGACGTGAAACGCGCCATCTACGCCGGCTCCTTTGATCCCGTCACCAACGGACACCTCGACGTCCTCTCACGCGCCGCTGCTGTCTTCGATGAAGTCATCGTCGCCATCGCGCACAACTCCGAAAAGCGGGGCCTCTTTACGCCCGAGGAACGCGTCGTGATGATCGCCGAGGCCACCCGCGACCTTACCAATGTGCGCGTCACTCATTTCAACGGCCTGCTCGTCGAGTTCGCCAAAGCGCAAAATGCCTGTGCAATTATCCGTGGCCTGCGCGCCGTAAGCGACTTCGAGTTGGAATTCCAAATGGCGCTGATGAATCGCCGGCTCGAACCTGGCCTCGAAACATTCTTCCTCATGCCGAAGGAGGAATACAGCTACGTCAGCTCCCGTCTCGTGAAAGAAGTCGCCAGCCTCGGCGGCGACATCACCGCGTTTGTCCCCGAGGGCGTCGCCCGAGCATTGCGGGGGAAGTTTCCCCGCTAAGCGCCCGAGGATGACTGCTCGGTCTGCTGGACCAAAGCGAAACCTTGATTCTTACACCGCACGTCGGCGCAACAGGCCGTGACGTGGAGAGAACAGCAGCGCGCAGACAAAGGCGCACGCTTGCACCAACACGATGCACGCACCGGGTGCTCCATCGAGGAAGTAGCTGAGATACACGCCCAGCAGCGCAGAACCTACGGCCGTGAGCACAGCAACGATCAGCATCCTATCGAAGCGGCGCGTGAGCAGCAGCGCCGTAGCACCGGGCGTAACGAGCACGGCGATCACGAGGATAAGGCCCACCGCCTTCATCGCGGCAACGATGGTGAGCGAGAGCAGGATAAGTAGAAGGTAAGTGAAACCCTTCACAGAAAGCCCGAGCGCACGGGCGTGCGATGGATCAAAGCACACCAGCGCGAGGTCGCGTCGCAGCGCGAGGATGCAGCCCAGCACGGCGAGCGAAATGCCGCACGTCTCCCGCAACTGCGCGGTGGAGATTCCCAGGATATTCCCGAATAGAATGTGATCGAGATGGAGGTCTGATGGTGTTTTAGAAAACAGCACCAACCCGAAGGCAAAGAGGCCGGTGAATACGACACCCATGACTGCGTCCTCCTTGATGCGACTGTTCGCTTTCACCCAGCCCGTCGCCACTGCGCAGAAGAGCCCGCTTCCAAACGCACCAATCGCAAGCGGGATGCCTGCGATATAGGCGACTACGATTCCTGGAAGCACCGCGTGAGAGATCGCATCACCCATCAGCGACCACCCGCGCAACACGAGGAAACACGAGAGCACCGCTCCAACAGCAGCGATGAGCGCACCGATGCCGAGTGCTTGCAGCATAAATCCGTATTGAAAGGGTTCGATTAGCTTCTCGATCATGCGACCTCCCTCTGCCGTGCGCGGCGCATGGCGAGCAGTCCGTGCTTTGGCGCAAACACGAGCGTGATGACAAAGATCATGGCTTGCAAAGTGACGATGCAGCCGCCGGTCGCGCCGTTGAAAAAATAACTCGCATACGCGCCGACGAACGATGTGACAACGCCGAGCCCTGCGCCGATGAGCAACATCACGCCAAAGCGATCTGTGAGCAGGTAGGCCGTCGCGCCGGGTGTCACGAGCATGGCCACGACGAGACACGCACCGACCGCCTGCAACGCAGCAACAGCGGTGGCCGAAAGCAACAGCAGCAGCGTGACGTGCAGCCAGCCCACACGCAGTCCGAGGGCGCGGGCTTGATTGGCATCAAAACAAAACAGCATCAAGTCGCGCCATTTCAGCCCGAGCACGAGCAGGCAAATGCCGGAAACGATGACGACCTGCACAACATCGCCCGCAGCGATACCGAGGATGTTGCCGAAGACGATGCTCTTCAAATCCACGCGGCTGGGAAAAATCGATATCAGCAGCAGCCCCAGCGCAAAGAACGCGGTGAAGACAATACCAATCACGGCATCTTCGCGCACCGGCGTTTTGATTTTCACAAAGGCCATCGCCCCCGCCGCGAGCAGGCCGCTCGTGAATGCGCCCACTGCGAACGGCAGGCCCGCGAGATAAGCGAGCACAACGCCCGGCACGACCGCGTGTGAAAGCGCATCGCCCATGAGCGACCAGCCCTTCAGTGTGATGAAGCCGGAGAGCAGACCGCACACGCCACCGATGAGCGCGCTCGTCCACATCGCGGTGATCATGTAATGATATTCAAATGGAGTGTGCCACGTCATCTCAGCCCTCCTCTTTCTCCCGCTCTGTGATGAGTTCCTCGTGGCCTGCGCGCTCGCGGTATTCGAGATGACCTTTTTTGCCGAGGACAAGTGGGCGCTCATCATCCGTAAACACCGTGACCTGCCGCCCGTCGTGATCGTGGACTGTCGAGGCCGCGAGATCGAACTGCCGCAGCGCACCGCCAAACGCGCGCGTGAGATTTTCCGCTGTGAAAACCTCCGCCGTCGGACCGCACGCGAGCACGGTGCGATTGATGAGCACGACTTGATCGCAAAACTCCGGCACCGATCCGAGATTGTGCGTGGAGACAAGGATGAGCCGCCCCTCCGTGCGCAATTCCCGCATCAACGTCACGATGGCCTCCTCGGTCTTCACATCCACGCCGGTGAAAGGCTCATCGAGCAAAATGACGCGCCCGCTCTGCGCGAGCGCCCGCGCCACGAAGACGCGTTTCTTTTGCCCGCCGGAAAGCTCGCCGATCTGCCTGTCGCGAAACTCCCACATACCGACGCGGCGCAGGCCGTCCTCGACCGCCGCACGATCCTCCGCACGCGGAATGCGCAGGAAATTCATATATCCGTAGCGTCCCATCATCACTACGTCGTGAACGCTCACCGGGAAATTCCAGTCCACCTCCTCCGCCTGCGGCACGTAGGCGACCCAGCTTCTTTTTTGCGCAGCGCGCACCGGCTCGCCATTCACCAGCACACGCCCGTGGCTCGACGCGATGAATCCCATCAGCGCCTTGAAAAGCGTGGACTTGCCCGAACCGTTCACGCCCACGAGTGCGCAGATGGTTCCGCCGCTCAGGCGAAAACTCGCGTCACTCAGCGCCGTGTTGCCGTTCGGGTAGGTAACAGCAACGCCCTTGGCTTCGAGTGTGAGCGGTTCGTGCGGTGTCACTTTTCCTCCCCAACAAATGCGCGGACGATGGTGTCCGCGTTGGTTTCCAGCAACCGGAGATACGTCGGCGCCGGGCCGCTAGCGTCCGTCAGCGAATCTACATAGAGCACGCCGCCGTAGCGTGCGCCTGCTTCTTTCGCGACCTGCTGCGCGGGCTTGTCGCTCACGGTGCTCTCGGAAAACACGACGGGGATTTTGTTTTTCCGGACTACATCAATCACGTTTTGCACCTGCTGCGGCGTGCCCTGCGCGTCGGCGTTGATCGGCCACAGATAGAGCTGCTGCATCCCGTAATCGCGGCAGAGGTAGGAAAAAGCACCCTCGCTCGACACAAGCCACCGCTGCTCCGCCGGGATGCGCGCCAGCTTTTCCCGCACAGGAGCTTCGAGTGCGCGGATTTTCGCAGTATAAGCGGCGGCGTTGGCTGCGTAGGCTTCGGCGTGCGCGGGGTCGAGTTTGGCGAGCGCGGCGCGGATGTTTTCCACGTAGCGCACAGCGTTCGCCGGCGACATCCACGCGTGAGGATTCGGCCTGCCCGTGTATGGCCCCTCGGAAATTCCCATTGGCTCGATACCCTCGGTAAGCACGGCCTGCGGCACGCCTTTCACGTTTTCAAAAAACTTCTCGAACCAGCGTTCGAGATTCATCCCGTTCCAAAGCACCAGGCTGGCCTGCTGTGTCTTCACGATGTCCTTGGGCGTCGGCTCGTAGCCGTGGATTTCCGAGCCGGGCTTGATGAGTGATTCCACATCCGCGTGTTCGCCTGCCACGTTCTTCGCCATGTCCGCGAGGATGGTAAAAGTGGTCAGCACCAGCGGACGACCCGAGTTTTTCCTTGGTTCCGGCGTGCACGCTCCGAACAGCAGCGCCAGTGCGGCGCACACAAGTGCCGGGATACCGAATCGAAACTGATAGCTTGGCGCAATGTTCTTAGTCACGACTAAGACTCGTAGCTTCAAGAAAGTTAGACGCAACTAAAATCTATCGCAGGGTTGAACTTTTATTTTCTCCCGCCATGCTCCGTGCCGTGCCCCGCACCACCAAGCTAACTCCGAAGACAGCCAAGCCCGCAAAACGCACCAAGGCCAGCCCTGCGCAGTCCACCGTCGCACGCGAGGACTATCTCGAGTGCATCCTGCAACTCATCCAGAGCAAGGGCCTGGCCCGCGCCGTGGACATCGCCACCACGCTCGACATCGCGCAGCCGAGCGTCACCGCGATGACGCAACGCCTGGCAGCCGAGGGCCTGCTGACTTACGAAAAATACCGGGGCATCACGCTCACCACCGAGGGCGAAAAGCTCGCGAGCGCGATTATTCAACGCCATCAAATCCTGACGCGCCTGCTCCGCCACTTTGGCCTCGATGAAGCGACCATCTACCGCGACGTCGAAGGCATGGAGCACCACATTAGCCGCAAAACGCTGGACGCATTCGACGCCCTCACCGCCGAACTGGATCGCAGCCCGGCGCTCGTGACCCGCCTGCGCGAGGCAATGGCTTAAGACACATCAAGGCGCAGGTTCGTAGCGCGGGTTCCAATATCCGTTTTCCTCTTCTGGGCCAAACCAGCCGATTTTCTCCTTGGTGTCGTCCCCGCCATAATAGTTTGCACTGCCGAGTTTGGCCGGAGATTCAGAAGTTACATGTCCGTCGCACCAAGCCACGTTTGCTTTTCCGCGATGGCGAAAATGGACGCTGGGAGAGAGAGAGCCGGCGAGTTTTCCGATAGGCGAGACCCACTGCCACGGCTCGGCAAAGGGATATTCCTGCACTCCGTTGTCCCTGCTCAGCGCGCAATCCGCGAACATCACAGTGCGCGAGGGATTGGGGAAATTGACCATCATTTCTCCGATCCATTTATTTGAGGGGGTGCCGCCGACATAGACCGCGTTGTAGCCATAGCCACCGCTGCCATTTTCAAAGCTGTTGGCACCTTTGACAATGTCGCGAAATACGGGACACAGTTTCACTCGCGCTTCCGTTCCGAGATACGGCGCAAGCGCCCCTTTGGTGGGATCAAAGGGCGCGCTGTTACCGGTGCGAACGCCGTGCCAGCGGACATTGTTGTTGGGCTCCTGCGCGGGACAAAACCGTCCATCGTGCTCCCCGGCATAGCGCAAATTGGCAGCCGCCAGTTCTCGGAGGTTGTTCGTGCATTGCACCGCATATCCGCCCTGCCGGACATCCTGAATCGCGCCTAGAATAAATGCGGCCAATATGCTGATGATAGTGATCACCACAACCAGCTCAATGAGGGTGAAACCGCGCTCTTTCATCGCTTAATGAGTGCGACGACGGCGCGTGAGCAGCGCTCCACCAAGCAACAAAAGCGTCGCGGAGCCGGGCTCAGGAATTGTCTGGTGAAGAACAGCAACGGCATCGAGGTCAAAGCCGCCAGTATCGAAGTCTGTCGTCCATGGATCATTCACTTTGTTACCCAGAGAGTCGTAGGTCGCATAGGCAGGATTGATGGAGCCGACGACATCAACAATGCGAACAAAATTGATTTGCTCGAGATTGATGCCGGGCTTTCCGCTCAGTTCGGCGAGGTCGAAAGGTGTGCCGTAGCCGCGACAATATTTGC
>CAMBOD010000166.1 GCA_945868985.1 Prosthecobacter debontii
ACCCGATTCACCGCCCGGCTCCGAAGCTCGTGGATCAGGACACGAAGGCCAACATCCTCGAAACCGGCATCAAGGTCATTGACCTCATCTGCCCCTTCACGAAGGGCGGCAAGGCCGGCGCGTTCGGTGGCGCAGGCGTGGGCAAGACGGTCGTCATTCTCGAACTCATCAACAACATCGCCAAGAACCACGGTGGTTTTTCCGTGTTCGCCGGTGTCGGTGAGCGCTCGCGCGAAGGCAACGACCTTTACCACGAAATGAGCGACGCAGGCGTCATCAACCAGAAGGACCTCAGCAAGTCCAAGGTTGCGCTCGTGTATGGCCAGATGAATGAGCCTCCAGGAGCCCGCCTCCGCGTCGCGCTTTCCGCTCTCTCGATGGCGGAATACTTTCGTGATGAGAAAAATCAGGACGTGCTCCTGTTCGTGGACAACGTGTTCCGCTTCTCGCAAGCAGGCTCCGAAGTGTCCGCGCTCCTCGGCCGCACGCCCTCGGCGGTCGGCTACCAGCCAACACTCGCCGCAGAAATGGGACAGCTCCAGGAACGTATCACCACGACCAAATCGGGTTCCGTTACGTCGGTGCAGGCCGTGTATGTGCCCGCAGACGACCTTACCGACCCAGCGCCAGCGAACACCTTCGCGCACTTAGACTCGACCATGGTTCTAGAGCGTTCCATCGCTGAGTTGGGCATCTATCCAGCCGTCGATCCGCTCGCTTCGACATCGAAAGCGCTCGCGCCGGAAATCGTCGGCGAAGAACACTACGCAGTAGCGCGCGGCGTGCAGAAGGTTCTCCAGCGCTACAAAGACTTGCAGGACATCATCGCGATTCTCGGCATGGACGAACTTTCGCCCGAGGACAAGCTGCTCGTTTTCCGCGCTCGCAAAATCCAGCGATTCCTTTCGCAGCCATTCACTGTCGCCGAAGTTTTCACCGGCACTCCCGGTCAATACGTCTCGATCAAAGACACCGTTCGCGGCTTCAAGGAAATCCTCGAAGGCAAACACGACAGCGTGGCCGAGGGTAACTTCTACATGAAGGGCGGAATTGACATGGTGACCGCCTAAACAATTTCAGAATTCAGATTTAGGATTATCGGAATCTCACACGGCAGCCTTCAAATCATAAATCCTAAATCCTAAATCTTAAATCCATGCCCACACTCCATCTCGAAATCGTCACCCCGGAAGCGCGCGCATACAGCGACGACGTCGAACTCGTCGTGCTCCCGGCCGTCGAGGGCGAGATGGGCGTGTATCCGCAGCACATTCCGCTCATCACGCAGCTCAAGCCCGGCGAACTCATCGTCACCAAGGACGGCAAGCAAATCGCACTCGCAGTCGGCGAAGGTTTTGTTGAGGTCACTGCTGAAAAAGTGAGCGTTCTCGTGGATATGGCGTTACAGGAATCCGAGATTGACGAAAAAGCCGTCGAGGAAGCCATCGCACGCGCCGAGGCACGCTTGAAAGAGCAGCACATCGGCGACGAAGAATCCGCACTCGTGCAGGCCACCATCGCGAAATCCCTCGCACAGCTTCACGTCAAGCGTCGCCGCCGCAATCTCTAGCCGACGCACTTTACACTCGCCCCCTGCGCATGCTCTCGGGCATACGCGATGCCGATATGGTTCTCGAAATCGTCAAATACGGAAATCCTGTTCTCCGCGCCAAAGGAGCGGAAATAGGTGAAGCGGACGACCGTCTGCGCAAGCTAGCCGACGACATGATCGAGACGATGGAAGCCGCTAACGGCGTCGGCCTCGCAGCGCAACAGATCGGCGTTCCCATCCAACTTGCAGTCATTGACGTGAGCGATGTCGAAGATCGCCCCAGCGAAATGTTCGTGGATGGCAAGGAGGTGGATTTCGAGGCATTCATGCCCATGGTTTTGCTAAACCCCGCGCTCGAACTCGGCAAAGAAACTGAGGATGGCATCGAAGGGTGCCTGAGCTTTCCGGAAACCACCGGCGACATCACCCGCTCGCAGCGTGTGAAAGTAAAAGCCAAGACCCTCGACGGCAAACCGCTCGACTTCGAAGCCACGGGACTCCTCGCCCGCGCCCTCCAGCACGAAGTGGATCACCTGCACGGCATCCTCTTCATTGATCGCATGAATGCCGCCTCCCGCGCCAGCATCTCCGGCAAACTGAAGCGCCTCCAAAAAGCCGCACGGGGCTAAGCGCCTCGCGGCTCTACAATTTCCTGCTCCCGGTGAACCCACACGCTGTTCACCAACCCCAGCGCAAACATGATCATCAGCACAAACGTGCCGCCGTAACTGATGAGCGGCAGCGGCAGACCAGTGATTGGCATCAGCGCAATAGTCATCCCCACGTTTTGATAAACGTGGAAAAAAATCTGTGCGGTGAACCCGCCGACAATCAGCAGTCCGAACGGTTCATTCGAGCGCAAGGCCGTGAGCAGACACGCTACAAGCATCACCCCAAACGCGCCAATCACCGCCACACCGCCGATGAAACCATGCTGTTCGGCGATGGTCGTAAAAATGTAGTCCGTATGCGCCACCGTAGGTGCGATGAGATTCATCTCCAGTTGCGTGCCCTGCGCCTTGAATCCCTTTCCGCCCAGCCCCGCCGAGCCGATTGCAATCAGCGATTGATTCACCGCGTAGCTGGATTTTTGCGGGTCCACATCCGGATCCATGAAAGTCACGATGCGGTCGCGCTGATAGGGCTTGAGGCCAAAATTGATCACCAGCGGCAACATCGTCAGCCCGGCGAGCAGCATCGCAAGCATCCAGCGCTTTGGCAATCCACCCAGCCACAGCATCGTGAGGATCACTGGCAGCCATACGACCGTCATTCCAAAATCCGGCTGCTTTAAAATCAGCACCATCGTCGGACCGACGATGATTCCCGTGCAAGCCAGCTTCAGGATCGGGTGCCAGCTTTTCGCTACAGCTAGAAACAACCCCATCACCAAAACACCCGAGACTAACGCCATCTGCGATGGCTGAAACACTCCAATGCCCGGCAGACGCAACCAGCAAGTTGCACCGCCAGCTTTCACACCCATGGGCGTATAAGTGAGGGCGACCAATACAATGCTTAGCACATACATCGGCACCGCAATCCACCGCACCCAGCGATAGTCCACTAGTGTCACGGCGATGAAAATACACAGCCCAATGCCCACCCACTTCGCCTGCTGCTGCCAATAGTGCTCCTCTGGGCGGAGGTAGGACGCTCCGTGAATGAATAGTATTCCCGCCAGCGCAATCGCGATCACACTGGCGAAGAGAAGCCAATTCATACCCAGCAATTTTCGGAGAAAAGGTGTCATGCGACGAAACTACGAAGGCAACGTGGGCGATCTTGCAGCATCACGCAAACTTCGGCACCGCCGCCAGCAGCTTCCGCGTGTATTCGTGCTGTGGATTTTCGTAAATCTGATCCGCCGGCGCGCTCTCCACGATCTTCCCGTGATACATCACCAGCACGTGATTACTGATGTGCTCCACCACCGCCAAATCATGCGCGATGAAAAGATAAGTCAGCCCGAGTTGCTCCTGCAGGTCTTGCAACAGATTCACGATCTGCGCCTGCACGCTCACATCCAGCGCACTCACCGGCTCGTCGCACACGATGAATTTCGGCTCCACCGCCAGCGCCCGTGCGATGCCGATGCGTTGCCGTTGCCCACCGCTGAACTCATGCGGATAGCGCTCCATCATTTCCGGCTTGAGCCCTACCTTCCGCAGCAAATCCGCCACGCGCGCTCGACGCTCATCGCGATTCATCGCTGGAAAATGAATCTCCAGCGCCTCGCCGATGATTTGAAAAATCGAAAGTCTCGGATTCAGCGAGCCAAACGGGTCCTGAAAAATCATCTGCATCCTCCGCCGGTAGCTGCGGAACTCTCCCTCGCTCAAAGGAAGAATCGAATTCCCCTCGTAAATGACCTCGCCCGCTGTCGCCGGAATCAACTTCAGCAACGCGCGGCCAATGGTCGTCTTCCCACTCCCGCTCTCACCAACAAGTCCCACCGTCGTCCCCGGTTCGATGGTGAAACTCACATCATCTACCGCCTTCATATCGTCAGTATGACGACGGAAAATCCCCGTGCGAATCGGGAACCAGACTTTGAGATTGCGGACTTCGAGCAGCGGCACACGCCGTGTGTCCTTCGTAGTCGCCGAACTGTCAAGACGAGGGAAGGGTGGAAGGAGGTGGCCTTTATCCAAAAATACGCCAGCGCGAGAAGAAGAGGATGCCGATCAATATAAGGAAGGGCAGCAGGATTGGCAGCGCGTAGCGGAGGATGTAGCCGAGGAAGGTGGGTGTGTGAACTTTGGAGTGCTCGGCGATGGCTTTGACCATGAAGTTGGGGCCGTTGCCAATGTAGGTCATCGCGCCAAAAAAGACGGCACCAAGGGAGATGGCTTCGAGGGTGCCGGCGTGGGTGTTGGCGAAGGTGAGGACGTGGGCGGGGTCGGAAAGGGTGAGGTGTTGCTGGCCGAGCGCGGTTGCGAGGAAGGCGAGGTAGGTGGGCGCATTATCCAGCACGCCGCTGAGAGCGCCGGTGGCCCAATAGTAGGAGAGGTCGCTGCTGAGCGGCGGTGGGCTGGCTTGGAGAAAGGCGAGGGCGGGCGTCATCGTAGCGAAGATGCCGGCGAAGAGCCAGGCGACTTCCTTGAGAGGCTCGAAGTCGAAGTGGTTCATCTCGTGGACGCCGCGTGGTGTGGTGAACCACGAGCCGAGTGCGGCGACGAGCATCGCACCTTCGCGCCACCACATCGGCAGTCGCAGCACGGCAAAGAGGATGAGGGCGAGGAAGACGAGGTTGCCGAGCCCGCGAAAGATCCATTCTTCGTGGGCGGTTTCTTTTTCCCGAACGTCGCGGGGGGCGCGGAGGAAGTTCGCGCGATCTACGAAATAGAAGATCGCAATCAGACCCGCGACGGCGACGGCCCATCCCTGCCAGCAATGCTCGAAGACCCACCAGAACGGGATTCCTTTCAAGTAGCCCATGAAGAGGGGCGGGTCGCCAATGGGCGTGAGGCAGCCGCCGACGTTGCTGACGATGAAGATGAAGAACACGATGTGAAACGCGGTGATGCGATAGCGGTTCATGCGAATCCACGGACGGATGAGCAGCATGGACGCGCCGGTGGTGCCGATGAAATTCGCGAGCACTGCACCGATGAGTAGAAAGAGGCAGTTCACGAGCGGAGTGGCCTCCCCTTTCACCCGGATGTGGATGCCTCCGCTCACCAAATACAGCGACCCGATGAGCGCGATGAAGCCTAGGTATTCCTCCGCCGCGTGGACGAGAGGCGTGGCATCATTCAGCAGGTAAAATCCCACACTCACCAGCCCCAGCCCCACCGCCACAAGCGGATACCGCCGGTGCCAGAAGTGCGGAAACGCAATCGGCCCCATCGCGATGGAAAGCAGCAAGAGCGCAAAAGGTGCAAGCAGCCAGACAGGTGTGGCATTCACGGCAGAGACAGCGACGGCAAACATGCCGCTAGAAAGGCGAATAGAGAGCTAGGGCGAAAGGAAAAACGCACCCGCTGATCCTGATGTCCTTTCGCACACGCCTGCTTCGGACAGTTTTGTGTAGCGCGTATCCAGTCCGGAGATTTCCTTCCACATCTCGCTCACGCTCACGCGCCGGCCGCGCGAACGGTTGACCCATTCCACCTCGGCAAGCGCGCCGGGCGCGGTGAAGCGGATGCCCCAGATCGGATCGAACGCCTCCGACGACAGCGAGTAGCGCATGTCGCCGAGAACGGTCGTATCGGCGGGCTTGCGGGCAACCCAGCCTTCGGAAAACCACGCGAAGCGCGCGAAAGAATTACGACGGTTGCGGGTGCGTTCGGCATGAGTCAGGTCCACCTCGCCCACGACCGGCAGCGACCAGCCTTCCACCACGGTCGGTCCCGAGAACCAGCCGACGCGAATACGGTCGCTGTAGATTCGCCCGTCGTGAACATAGAGCGCGCGCCACACGAGATTATTGGCCAGGGTTGGCATGACCTCCAGGCGAGCGATGGTGTGGCCGCGGCGTTTCGCCAGTTGCTCCTGGGCGG